>NZ_JAJNQM010000019.1:0-41613 GCF_022227785.1 Ectothiorhodospira lacustris
GCTTCTGGTACTCGTCCAGCCGCAACTGGCCATGATCGTCCACCGGGATGACCCGGATGCGTGCGCCTGTCTCGGCAGCCAACTGTTGCCAGGGCACGATGTTGGCGTGATGCTCCAGATGGGATACCAGGATTTCGTCCCCGGCGCCAATCTCTTGCTTGCCCCAGCTCTGGGCAACCAGATTGATGGCCTCGGTGGTACCCCGAAGGAAGACGATTTCCTCGGCCGAGGAGGCCCCCAGAAAACGGGCCACGGTCTTGCGCGCGTCTTCATAGGCGTCGGTCGCACGGCCCGCCAGCGCATGGGCGGCACGGTGGATGTTGGAGTTTTCGCGCCGGTAGAAGTCGGCCAGGCGCTGGATCACCACCTCGGGCTTCTGGGTGGTGGCGGCGTTGTCCAGCCAGATGAGGGGGCGTCCGTGAACCCGCTCCGCGAGGATCGGGAAATCACGGCGCACCGCCTGGACGTCAAAGGCCTCATGGGTGAATGCCGGATCTGAAAGGGGGTTTCCAGCAGGGGCCACGGCGGCCTTGTCCGGGATGAAATAGTATCGGGACGGTGCCTGTGTCAGCGGATCGCAAGCCTCGGAAAAACGCAGATCCAGCCCCAGCCCTCCCAGCAGCAGCTTGAGTTCACCTTCGCCCGGCAGGCCGTAGGATTCGGGCCGCAGGCCCTCCAGCGAACTGCTTGAAGGTGGGTACTCCAGGTTCTGAGGAAGAAATTCTTCCAGCTCGGGCGGGGGGAGTTCCGGCGTTGGTGTCGCCGCAGGAGTGGTCTGGGTCGTGGGCTTCACGGCAGAGTGATTCCCCCGGGGGGGCTGCAAGCCCCCCCGCAGGTTGGCCAGTATCTCTCCGGCCAGCCGCTCGATCAGATCTTCGTCCGGCAGGACGGAAGCGTGCCCCGCAGTGGTGCTGAGCTCATTCCGGCTTGGGTGCGTAGTCATGGTATTTGTCCACTTCAACGTCGTCGAGTACCGCCAGCGCGTCTTCGGTGAGCACCGCCAGGGATGAGTACTGGGAGATCAGGTAGGAGGCGATCGCATTGCGGTTGATGCCCATGAACCGTACCGACAATCCGGTGCCTTGTTCACCCACCAGTCCGGGTTGGTAGAGTCCCACCACGCCGCGACGCTTTTCACCGATGCGCAGCAGCAGGACGCTGGTCTTGCCGTCCACCAGGGGGACTTTGTTGGAAGGGATCAGGGGCAGGCCTCGCCAGGTAAGGAACTGGGCACCGAACAGGCTGACCGTCGGCGGGGGGACGCCACGCCGGGTGCACTCCCGACCGAAGGCCGCGATGGCCGCCGGGTGAGTGAGGAAAAAGGCCGGCTCCTTCCAGACCCTGGTAATCAGTTCATCCAGATCGTCCGGGGTGGGCGGGCCGCCACGGGTGGCGATCCGTTGCACCGGATCGACATTCGCCAGGAGACCGTAGTCGGCGTTGTTGATCAGTTCATCTTCCTGCCGCTCCCGGACGGTTTCTATGGTCAGCCGAAGCTGGTCCTTGATCTGATCGTGCGGACTGCTATAGAGGTCGGATACCCGGGTATGCACATCAACGATGGTGGTGACTGCGTTGAGAAAGTATTCCTTTGGATTTTCCTCAAGGTCCACATAGGTTTCTGGTAATTCCGACTCATCCCGCTTGGAGACCGTCACCCTCACATCCTGGGGGTTCTTGACTCGGTTCAGGCGATAGATACCGGCTTCCACCGGGACCCATTGCAGAAGGTGAATCAGCCAGCGAGGGGTGATGATGGAAAGCTGCGGAACGGTCTTGGTCGCGTTGGCCAGTTGCCGGGCGGCACTGTCGCCAAGGGCGCGGTGGACCTGCTGGTTGACGGTCATGAAATGCTCCTTTGGGTAGGTTGGTCAGCGTTATTGTTGATCATGTCGTGAACTGGCCTGTGAAACATGGCTGCCTGGGGGGACGTCGTGGGTCAACCAGACATTGCCGCCGATGGTGGAACCTCGACCGATGACCACCCGGCCGAGGATAGTCGCACCGGCGTAGATGACGACGTCGTCTTCCACGATCGGGTGTCGCGGCTGTCCCTTCTCCAGTTGTCCGCTGTCATCGGTATTGAAGCGCTTCGCCCCCAGCGTGACGGCCTGATAGAGGCGCACGTTGGTGCCGATGACGGTGGTCTCGCCGATGACCACGCCACTGCCGTGGTCGACGAAGAAACTGGGGCCGATATGGGCGCCCGGGTGGATATCGATGCCGGTTGCGGAATGGGCGATCTCAGAAATGATCCTTGCCACCAGCGGGGCGCCGAGATTGAACAGGCTGTGGGCCAGGCGGTGGTGAATCATCGCCAGCACACCGGGGTAACACAG
Organism: Ectothiorhodospira lacustris; assembly: GCF_022227785.1. Classification (NCBI taxonomy): domain Bacteria; kingdom Pseudomonadati; phylum Pseudomonadota; class Gammaproteobacteria; order Chromatiales; family Ectothiorhodospiraceae; genus Ectothiorhodospira; species Ectothiorhodospira lacustris. The sequence goes on from NZ_JAJNQM010000019.1 coordinate 2,340, forward strand.
CACGACTTCATCAACGCTGCGGGCAGCGGGATCGCCCCGGTAGGCGGCATCCACATCCGTGTCCAGCAGGCTGCGGACTTCCGGCAGTGCGCTGGAGAAATCCCTGACAATGCGCAGGGCTCTTGCCTCGATGTCTTCGGTCCCACCGTCGTGCCGGCGGGCATAGTCCAGTTCCAGCCGGATCTGTTGCAGCAGTGTGTTGAGGGCCATGTCCAGGGCATGCCCCACGTAATAGTCCTCGCTTTCCTGATGCAGGTCGGGTGGTCCGAGGCGCATGGGAAACAGGGCCCCGCACAGGTGCGTGACGATGTCCTGTATCGCCTCCCTGGAGGGGAATTCCCGTCCACCGAACTCCCGTTCCCGCTGATGGCTCATCCGCCATCGTTCCCGGGCCGCCCTAAGGCCGGCGACTACGGGCGCCAGATGCCAGAGGGGGGTCTTGTCCTCGATACGAGTGATGCTGCCGCGGTCCGGAAAACTCATAGCGGCGCTCCCGAGGCGTCGAATACCCCGTCAAACAGGATGCTGCTCAGATAGCGTTCCCCGGAATCCGGCAACACGACCACAATGGTCTTGCCGACGTTTTCCTCCTGCTGCGCCAGTCGTACCGCTACTGCGGCGGCGGCACCACTGGAGATACCCGAGAGGATGCCTTCTTCCTGGGCAAGCCGCCGCGCGAATTGGATGGCCTCATTGCTGTCGACGGTTTCCACCGCGTCCACCAGCGATAGGTCCAGCACCTTCGGAACGAAGCCGGCACCAATGCCCTGGATCTTGTGTGGTGCGGGTTGCGGTGCCTGCCCTGCCAGGGTCTGCGACAGAACCGGACTTTCCGCCGGTTCCACGGCAATGGAGCGGATGGGCGTGCCCCGGCCATGCTTGAGGTATCGGGATACACCGGTGATGGTGCCGCCGGTGCCGACCCCCGATACCAGGATATCCACATTGCCGTCTGTGTCCTGCCAGATTTCCGGCCCGGTGGTGGTTTCGTGGATGGCGGGATTGGCCGGATTTTCGAACTGTTGCAGGAGCACATAACGATGGGGTTCGCTGTCGGCGATCTCCTGCGCCTTGGCAATGGCCCCCGGCATCCCCTTGGCACCTTCCGTGAGCACCAGCTTGGCACCGTAGGCCAGCAGCAATTTACGGCGCTCCAGGCTCATGGTTTCCGGCATGGTCAGGGTCAGTGGAATGCCCCTTGCGGCGGCCACGAAGGCCAGCGCAATGCCGGTGTTACCGCTGGTGGGCTCGATGATCTCCTTGCCCGGGCCTAGCAGACCCCGTTGCTCCGCATCTTGGATGAGGGCGGCGCCGATACGGCATTTCACCGAGTAGGCGGGGTTGCGTCCCTCGATCTTGGCCAGCACGGTGGCCTTGGCACCATTCACCAGCCGGTTGAGCCGCACCAGTGGCGTGCGCCCTATCGATGCGGCGTTGTCGGTATACCAGTCGGGCATATAATGCTCCTGGGTTATTAGTTTTCGCTGTGGGCTATGATTTTGTAATTAACCCCACTCTAAACCGGGGTTCCGTGCCGCAAAACCAAGAATTCCTCAGATGCTTTGCAGGATTATTCATAAGGCTTTGGCCCCGGTACGGACTCACCTGAGGTGGGTATTCAGGCCGGTTCCGAGAGGCCGGGCTGGTGCTGGATGGAGTTCGCCTGGATATCCGCCGCACTGGGAGGTGGGCTGTGCAGCTCTACGCTGCGGGTATCCAGGTGGGCAAAGCACAGCTCAATGAACCGATAGGCGTAGGCGCGCAGATAGCGGCCCCGGCGCACGGCGATGCGGGTGGTGTTGGTCTCGAAGAGACGGGAGCCACTGAGCAGCTTGAGTCCGGCATCCCGTGCCGGGTCGAAGGCCATCGGGGCGACTATGCCGATGCCCAGGCCCAGGCCCACGTAGGTCTTGATCACGTCGGCGTCCAGCGAGGACATCACGATATTGGGCGTCAGTCCGCCGCCGGCAAAGGTCCTGTCGATGCGCGCCCGTCCGGTGATGCCTTCGTGGTAGGTCAGGATCGGGTAGCGCGCGATATCACCGAGGCTCAGGGCCGGTCGGGATTCCAGTTCGTGCCCTGCCGGAATGACGATGGCGTGTTGCCAGTTGTAATAGGGGAACGAGTAAAGCTCGGTCACATCCGCCAGGGCCTCGGTGGCGATGCCGATGTCGGCACGGCCTTCCAGCAGCATGCGCTTGATTTCTCCCGGGCCGCACTGGTTCAGGGTCAGGTGGACTTCCGGGTAGACTTCCTTGAACGCAAGGACCACCCTCGGCAGGGCGTAGCAGGCCTGGGTGTGGGTGGTGACCACGGTGAGCTGGCCTTGTTCGCAGTTGCTGAAACGCTCGGCAAGGCTTTTGATGTTGCGGGTGTCCAGCAGCATACGCTCCACGATCTGCAGCAGCTCCCGGCCGGGCTGGGTCAATCCCAGCAGGCGCTTGCCCTTGCGTTCAAAGATCTGTACACCCAGTTCCTCTTCCAGGTCCTTGATGTGCTTGGACACCCCGGATTGGGAGGTGTACAGGGCGGCGGCCACTTCCGTGAGATTGAAGTCGCGTTTGGCGGTCTCGCTGATGATGCGCAGTTGTTGAAAATTCATCGGGATGACTCTGTGCGGTGACAGTCCGGAGTGCGGTGGTGAACCTGTGCGATGCCGGGCTAACGGTAGGTGCTTAGGGAACGAGCGGCGTTGCCGGGCATGTCACGATCGGAATGCCCGGGATCCAGGCGTTGACCGTTCGCAGCGACCAGGAACCGGTCCCCTTCAAGGATATCCTCGGCCGCCAGGGCGGAACGGGGCGGGGTAGCGGCCGAATCGATGCCGGTCAGCCATAGGCCGATGCCGTGTACCTTGGCCGCATCTCGCCACAGGTCGAAGCCGTCTTGCTCCTGCCAGTGCTGCAGCAGCGCCTGATCCGGCGAGATCCAGCTTATGCCGCTGTTGCGCAGCACGGGCCATCGAATGGTCGCCGGGTCGTTGTGCGGCCCACTGTTCAGCACCGCCGCCAGGCGGTAGCCGCAGGTGATAAAGCTTTGGGCGGCCTGCTGCACATGGGGATCATCCTGAAGCGCCCGTCCCTGAAGCCGCAGCACCACCTGTCTGGGACTCAGTCCCAACTGGCTCAGCAGGCCTTCAAAAACCTGCCCGTGCCGTTCGCTGAGTGCGCTCACGTGGCGCAGATGGACGGGGAGTACCAACAGTTCTTCAGGGCTGTGCTCCTGGCTGATATGGAACAGGGCGTGCATGGTGCGCAGGAAACGGTCCAGGAAGACCACGTCGTGGCTGTCCCAGGCATGGACGTAGATGGACTCCGGGCGGGCGTGGCGGCCGTTCACACCGGTCAGACGAAACTGGCCGCTGCGCCCGATGATCCTTTCCGGCGGTTCGACGAGGGTTGCTACAGGGACTTGATAAGGCTGTAGCTGGAAGCCGGCGATCTGGGCGCTCAGTCGCCCGTGGTCAAAGCTGAGCTGGCTCAAATCACGCAGTCTTGCCTGGGGGTGCAACTGCTGGAGACTGCTGTTGAGATAATCGACGACACTGGTAAGAGGCATGGCGGCTTCCTTTCTCTCGGACGGGTGTGACAGGCGCTGGTTCTGGCGATCATTTTCATTGGGTCGCGCACTGGCAACACATTCGATGTTTGGGCCGCACGGGTCTCGTACTCCTGGATCAGCTATGGGTTTTCAGTGGCGCAATGGCCGTGTTTCGTAAATGTACCTCGCGCTGATAAAGAAAATAAAAGAATAACTTTTCTATTCTTTATCTGTTTTTTTGATAAACAGCGTTCGCCACCGGCATCAGCCGGTTGCGATCCATGGTGTTCAGCCGCGACGGTTCCAGGCCTGCTGGGCCAGCCGAGCCGCCAGATCCAGCAGATATCCCAGCAGGCCGATGAAGAGGATCACCGCCATCAGTTCTCCATATGCCATCCGGTCACGGGTATCCAGAATGAAATACCCCAGGCCCGCCTGTACCCCCAGCATCTCCGCCGGGACCAGCACCACCCAGATCAGGCCGATGGCCAGACGGACACCGGTGAGAAGGTGGGTAATGATGGCGGGAATAATGACCCCCACCAGTATCTCCAGGCGATTGGCGGCGAGACTGGAGGCCAGTCTGAGCCAGCTGGGATCAATGGCATGGACTCCGGCCGCCACGCTGAGGGCAATCGGCCACAGGGCCGCAAAGGCCAGCAGGAAGTAAACCGGCGCATCGCCGATGCCCAGCACCATGACCACCAGCGGCATCCAGGAGAGGGGAGACACCATCCGCAGGAACTGAAAGGTGACCGTGGTGCCTAGCTCGAAGGTGCGCGACAGGCCCACCAGCAGGCCGATGGGGATGCCCGTCAACAGGGCCAGACCCAGGCCGACACCGACCCGCCGCAGGCTGTCGATGGCATGGGGCCACAGTTCATTGCCGCCAAACAGTACCCAGCCAGCCTCCCAGGTGGCCCCCGGGGAGAATCGGGCCGCCATGGGGGAGGCATTGAACCGTGGGTCGGTTGCCAGCCACCACAACAGCAGGGTAAAGAGCACTCCAGCCAGGGGCAGCAGACCGTGAGCCATCACCCTGGCATGTCCGGTCGAAGATTTGGCGGGAGTGCCGGAGGTGACGACGCTGCTCATACCGAAATCCTTTCGGTCCGGGTCCAGCCCCCCTCAATCCCGAAGACTTCCAGGCCACCCAGGTCCTCAATGGCCCGACGAACAAAGCGATCGTCCACCAGATCCCGGGCGACAAAGGCCGGGTCCAATTGGTGAAGAAAGCGGTTGTCGCCTTCCACCACGGTATCCTTGAGTGCGGCAACCAGGGCCTCGGTGTAGGAGGGGAACGGCCAGGGCTGGAAATCAATCCTTTCCCGGTTCCAGTCCGGGTGCCTGTTGGCGCCGCTGGCCAGATACTCGCGATCACGTTGCGCGCTGGGGACCAGTACGCGTTCCAGCACCGGCTGGGGAAAGGGGGTGTAGCGTCCAGGCGCCTCACGGGCCAGCAGGGCTGCGCTTTCCTCCCTGTGGGTGCGCATCCAGTGCTGGGCCTTGACGATGGCGTTGACCACCTTCTGTGACCACTCGGGGCGCTGTTGCAGATCCTGTTCGTGTTGAAATACCACGCAGCAGGCGTGGTTATTCCAGACGTCCCCGGTGAAGCGCAGGATCTTGCCCAGACCCTGAGTCTCAGCGGCGGCATTGAAGGGTTCGGCGACGATGAAACCGGCAATGGCGCCATTGGCCAGGGCGGGTCCCATGTCCGCCGGTGCCATCACGTTCAAGGACACCTGGCTGGGCGAGAGGGGGCCGCGTTCCCGGGTGACCACCTCCAGACCGGCGTCCCGCAGCAGTTTTTGCAAAACCACGTTGTGGATGGAGTACCAGAAGGGCACGGCAATCCGTTTGCCTCCGAGGTCATGGACGGTATCGATCTCGTGGGCCACCGTGAGGGCGGAACCGGCCATGTGGTTCCAGGCGGTCACCTTGGCGGGGAACGACGATCCGTACCGGGCCCAGACCGTGATGGGGGAGAGCAGGTGGACCACATTGACCTGCCCGGCCATGAAGGCCTCGACGATCTGGGACCAGGATCGGAACAGGCGCGGCTGTTCCACCGCCAGGCCTTCGGCTTCAAACAGCTGTCGGGCATGAGCGATCAGGAGGGGAGAGCTGTCGGTGATCGGCAGATAGCCGATGCGCACGGCGTCATCCTTGGGGGCCGCCCAGGCGGGCAGAGCGGCGGCAGCGGTGAGCAGGGCGGACAGGCGCAGGAAATCACGCCGGGAAAGATCAATCTGCGGTTTCATGCGGTGCTCTCCTGAATGTTGACGGTCAATCGGGTATCCGTCGTGGTGTTGATACGCGGGGCTGGGTGCCGGACAAGCCCGGTGCCTCCCCGGCAGCGGTGATGTCCCAGGGCCTGCAGGATGGTTTCCCGCAGTTGCAGGGCGGCGGCACCGTGGCGCCTGCGGGGTGGGGGGCCCAGGCTGTCGAGCAAGTGCCACTCCCCCATGATCTGTGCTGGACTGCCGCCCATGAGCAGAATGCGATCCGCGACACGGAGGGCCTCGTCGATGTCATGGGTGACCAGAAAGGCGGCGCTGGCATGCTGGTGGACCAGGCGGGTCAACAGATCCTGCATCGCTTCCCGGGTCAGGGCGTCCAGGGCGGAAAAGGGCTCGTCCAGCAGGATCAGCGACGGATGCCTTCCCAGAGCCCGGGCCAGGGCCAGTCGTTGTGCCATGCCGCCGGAAAGCTGATGCGGATAGGCCTTTTCCCATCCGTCCAGGCCCACATCCGCCAGCACTCGAGAGACCCGCGTGCGGCGTTCGCTGCGGGGCAGTCGCAGATTGCGAAATCCCAGCCCGAAGCGGGCATTGGCACTCACCGAGAGCCATGGCAGCAGACAGGGATCCTGAAACACCACCGCCACCTGGCTGGGGGTGCGGCGAACCGGCCTGCCGCGAAACAGCACCTCGCCCCCATCGGCATGACCAAGCCCTGCCAGCACGGAAAGCAGTGAAGACTTCCCGCAACCGGATTCACCCAGTAGGGCCACGATCTCGCGGGGCTGGATGCTGATATCCACACCTGAGAAGACCGGCGGACCATGCGCGCCATAGCGCAGCATCAGGCCAGTGGCGGATAACAGCGGTGTTGACATGTTCGTGCTCCAATTCGTGCATTGGGGGTGGCGCGGACCGGCTCGTGCCCTTTGTCTGCAGACACTAAAACCGGTGGCCGGGGTGGATGAACCAAGAAATCCTGCAATGCATTTCAGGATTTCTTGTTTGTGGGCAGTCATTGCCCTGCCTATGCTCGGGACAGTTAAACGCTCAGGAGGGATATAGCCATGTGTACACGACACCCGGCCCCAGACAGTGGACATGCTCATGCTCATCCCCATCCCCATCATCACCTCCACCATCTCGCCGACATTCATCGCTCCGGTCTGCGTGCGCGTAGAAAAACTCCGATCCGCATTGCCGTCGTCGGCAAGGGGGGCGTTGGCAAGACTACCGTGGCCGGAGCTTTGGCGCGGGTTCTGGCCGGGCATGGCTTGCATGTGCTGGCCGTGGATGCGGATCCGGACGCAAATCTTGCCTCTGTGCTACCTCTGGACTCCGAGTACAGGCCGGTTCCTTTGGCGCAGCGGCGAGACCTGATTCAGGAGGCCTCAGGACGAAGCACCTTGCCCGAAGGCTTGTTTCTGATTAATCCGGACACTGGAGACCTGCTGCCCAAGGGAACGGTGACCTGGGGAGACGGCAACCCCCTGGTGGCCCTGGGGTGGGGCAAGGGCGGTGGTGAGGGGTGCTATTGTGCGGAACACGCGGTTCTGCGGCGCCTGTTGTACGAAGCCGGTTCACTGGCCGCCGACGTCACCGTGATTGACAGCGAGGCGGGGCTTGAGCATCTCAGCCGCGGGACCATTGCCGCAGTGGATCTGGTGCTGGTGGTGGTTGAACCCGGGCAGCGCAGCGTGGAGACGGCGGTCACCGTGCGCAAACTGGCGAATGATCTGGGGATCGACCGGGTGTATCCGATTGTCAGTGGCTACAAAGATGCTGCCGAACTGGAGACGGTACGCTCTTGGTTGGGGCCGTGGGTTCCAGTGGCGGCATTCCCCTACGATGAACGGATTCGCACCGCGGATCTGCGCGGGGTGCCACCTTTGCTGGGCGGGGATTTCCTGGCCGCGGCGATCGGCCTGGCTGCCTACATACAGGGCCTGCCGTCCTCGTCTGCCACGGTGTCGACGTGAGCCAGGATCGTCATCGGTCTTACCGCAAGACCTTCCCTTCCAAGTCCGATGTGATCGCCCTGACCCCGGATCCCGGTGTCGGGCAGATGCTGCACCGCATGGAGGCGTTGGGGATCGAGACCACCTTCGATCGTTTCGACGCCCAGAAGGCGCATTGTGGATTCGGTCTGGATGGAACCTGCTGCCGTATCTGCAACATGGGGCCGTGCAAGGTGACGCCCCGCAGTCCACGGGGTGTCTGCGGGGCAGATGTCGATCTCATCGTGGCGCGCAATATCCTGCGCTGGGTCGCAGCCGGCGTGGCCTCCCATGGGGCTCGTGGTCGTGAGGTCATGCTGGCTCTGAAGGCGACGGCCGAGGGAAGGATGCCGTTGCCGATCCGGGGCGAAGCCAAGGCCCGGGCGGTGGCCGCCGCCTTCGGTCTGGAAACCGAGGGCAAGGATATCGCCCAACTGGCCGGAGAGATCGCCGATATCCTTCTGGAGGACCTGTCCCGCACCGTCCCGGGCCCCCATCGCACGCTTCAGGCGCTGGCGCCACCGGAGCGGCAGGATTGCTGGGAAGACCTGGATATCCTGCCGATCGGTGCCTATCACGAGGTGTTCGAGGCCCTGCATCGCACCGGCACGGGGACTGACGGTGACTGGGAGAATGTGCTGCGGCAGTTGTTGCGGTGCGGTCTGGCCTTCGCTTGGAGTAGCGTACTGGGTTCCTCCATCGCCATGGATATCCTGTATGGACCGCCTAGACGCGATCGGGTGATGGCCAATCTTGGGGCACTGGACCCCGATTACGTGAACATCGCCATCCACGGTCACTCTCCGGTGTTGCCGATGGCGATCGTTCAGGCAGCGGACGCGCCGGAGATACAGGCCCTGGCGCGCGGGCATGGAGCCAAGGGGATCCGATTCTTCGGGATCTGCTGTTCCGGGTTATCCGCCCTGTATCGCCATGGGGGTGTCAGTCCCCTGGCCAACGCTATGGGGGCGGAACTGGTGCTGGGCACCGGTGCCATTGATCTGTGGGTGGCCGATGTCCAGGACATCTATCCCAGCCTGATGGATGTGGCCCGATGCTTTCATACCCGGGTGATCACCACCAACGATTCCTGTCGTCTGCCCGGTGCTGAACACATCGGATTTGATCACCACCATGCCAACCTGGGAGAGGTTCAGGAGCTCGCGAAGCGCATCGTGGGGATGGGGGTCGATCAGTTCCCACTGCGCAGCCGGGCGGGCACTTACGTGCCAAAAGTCAGCATGGAGGCGGAGATCGGCTTTGGCGTGGAGAACATCACCCAGACCTTCGGTGGCCTGGAAAACCTCCTGTTGTTGCTGCGCCGAGGCGAGATCCGCGGCATCGTCAATCTGGTGGGTTGCAACAATCCCAAGGTGCTTTACGAAAAAACCCTGTGTGACGTGGCGGACGGTTTGCTGGCCAAGGATGTCCTGATCCTCACCAACGGCTGCGCCTCCTTTCCGCTGTTGAAACTGGGGTATTGCACCCCGGGTGCGTTGAAAAAAGCGGGTTCCGGGCTGGCTCGAGCCCTTGAAGCCCTGGATCTGCCTCCGGTCTGGCACATGGGCGAATGTCTGGACAATGCACGTGCTTCGGCGCTGTTTCGGGCCTTGGCCGACATGGCGGGACAACCCATCAAGACCATGCCCTTTGCCTTTGCCAGCCCCGAGTGGAGCAATGAGAAAGGGGTGGGTGCGGCGCTGGGTTTTCGTCTGCTGGGCATTCCCTCCTATCACTGCGTGCCTGCGCCCATTGCCGGGTCGGAGGCCGTGGAAAGGTTCTTCTACGAAACCACGGGCCCGATGCTGGGGGCGGTGATGGTCTGGGAGCAGGACCCCGCGGTACTGGTCGGGCGCATGATCCAGGATATGGATGCCCGCCGCCATGCCTGGCAGGAGGACCAGGAAGTTGATGGCGAAAAATAAGGCTGTGATGGAGCCTTACGAGAGGAGATCCTGCTCCCCCTGTCAGTCCATTCAATGTCTCAGGCGATCAGCGGGGGCGCTCAGCTACCCCGTTCTGTAATATTGATCACCATTATTCTTGTGCATTGAAGTGGGAAGTCTGATGAATGAGACGGTGCAGGTTCCATCCTCTGAAGCCCAGGCTTCAGTTTGCGGGTCGACCGACGAACGTCGGTTTGGTGGTATTGCCCGGTTGTACGGACACCCGGCCTTGGATCGCCTGGCGCGCTCCCGGGTGTGCGTCGTCGGCATCGGTGGCGTGGGTTCCTGGGCGGTGGAGGCCTTGGCGCGCAGCGGGGTGGGTGAGCTGGTGCTGGTCGATCTGGACCATGTGGCGGAATCCAACATCAATCGACAGGTCCATGCCCTGGAGCACACCCTGGGTGCCTCCAAGGTCGCGGTCATGGCGCAGCGTGTCCGGGAGATCAATCCCCGGATCGTGGTGAGAGAAGTCGACGATTTCATCACCCCGGAAAATGCCTGGGAATTGATTGCCGGGACTGATGCCGTGGTGGATGCCATCGATCATGTGCGCGCCAAGGTCGGGGTTGTTCTGGCCTGTCGTGAGGCAGGGGTGCCGATGATCATGGTGGGTGGCGCCGGGGGCAAGAAGGATCCAGGGCGCATCTGTCTGGATGATCTTTCCCGTACCGAGCATGACGCCTTGCTGGCCAAGGTGCGCAAGCAACTCCGTACTCTGCACGGCTTTCCGCGGGATCCCAGACGTCGATTCGGGGTCCCGGCGATCTACTCCATGGAGTCGGGGAGATACCCATCGACAGGGGTGCGCGAGGATGATGCCGGCCTGCAAGGGCTGAGCTGTTCCGGCTATGGATCCAGCATGGTGGTTACCGCAACCATGGGTCTGCGGGCCGCTGCCTGGGTGCTGGATGTGCTGGTTTTAGCTGATGAGACCAAGGAACATGCGCAGGGAAGTCAGTATCAGAAATAGGGCGAAAAGTTGTCTGAGGCGGTCTGCATCGACTGCATGTGCCAGATTGACACCCCAGGGGGTGGCCAGCAGGGTGGCGGGTACGATGATGGCCAGACCCAGGAGGTTGACATAGCCCAGGGATAGGGGCAGCAGTTCGGGGGCTCCCCATCCATTGATGATGAAGCCGATGGCCCCAGGGATGCTGATTACGATGCCGATGGCGGCACCGGTGCCCACGGCCTGATGCATCGGGACCTTCAAAGCATGCAGCAAAGGGACGCTGAGGGTTCCGCCACCGATGCCCATCAAGGTTGAGAACCCGCCAATCATGCCGCCGAGAGCGGTAGTGCCTATCCTGCCCGGAAGCCCTGCACCCAGATTGAACCTGGGTTTGAAGGCCATGTTGATTGCCACCAGCAGGGCAACGAGCGCGAAGATACCCGTGAGCACACGGCCATGGAACATTCCGCTCAACAGTACGCCCAACACGACGCCCAGTAGCACACCCGGCAGTAGGGCACGGAAGAGTTCTGGCCTCAGACTACCTTTGTGGTAATGGGCGCGGGCTGATCGCAGTGAGGTGGGTATGATGGTGGCCAGGGAGGTTCCCACCGCCAGGTGCATTCGCACTGATTCGTCCACGTCCAGAAAGGTGAAGAGGTGAAACAGCACCGGCACGATCACTATGCCGCCGCCGACACCCAGCAGGCCCGCCAGTATGCCGGCGAACACGCCGGTTGCGAGCAGTGCGATGATCAGTCCGGCCAGTAGTGCCGGGCTCAGGCCATTGATCAATTCCATTCCCCGGAACCCCTCCGATCATTGACTGCCGCCAAGCGGTCCCGCCGCCATTCTACGGCGGTCTTCAATACCAGTGTGAAGAGGGCGAGGGTGGCCAGTAACGAGGCCGCGGCAAAAGCCCCGGCGATGTTGTAGTCGTCAAAGGTCTGCTGCACATAAAGGGGCAGGGTATTGGTTTCACCGCGGATGTTCCCGGATACCACGGCCACGGCACCGAATTCGCCCATGGCCCTGGCATTGCAGAGGATCACGCCGTAGATCAAAGCCCACTGGATGTTGGGCAGGGTGACGCGCCAGAAGGTCTGCCAGCCCGAGGCCCCCAGGACCATGGAGGATTCCTCTTCCTCCGTGCCCTGGGCCTGCATGAAGGGGATCAGTTCCCGGGCTACGAAGGGGCTGGTGACAAAGACGGTGACCAGCACGACGGCGGTGACCGAGAACATCACCTGGAGGTCATGGGCATACAGCCAAGCGCCCAGCCAGCCCCCGGTGCCGTACAGCAACAGGTACATGACGCCGGCCACCACGGGGGAAATGGCAAAGGGGATGTCGATCAGGGTCTGCAGCAGGCGCCGACCCGGAAAGCGGAACCGGGTGATGGCCCATGCGGCACAGACGCCGAAAATGGTATTGACCGGCACCGCGATGGCGGCGGCCAGCAGGGTCAGCTTGATGGCATGGAGTGTTTCCGGGTGGGTGATGTTGGCGGCATAGGCCTCCCAGCCCCGGGACAGTGCCTGGGCGAAGACCGCCACCAGGGGCAGCACGATGACCAGCAGGGTCAGCAGAATGCCGATGGCAATCAGTGCGCGGCGACCCCAGCGGATGGCAGGGGATGGTTTGGCCTGCCCCTTGGCTCGGGTGACGGCGGGAGTCATGCGTCACTCCGGGAACGGTAGATCCGGCCTTGCAGCAGGTTGATGGTCAAAAGCATGACGAGGGCGGCCGCCAGGACCACCGAGGCGATGGCTGCGGCACCCGCGTAGTTGTACTCTTCCAGACGAATCATGATCAGCAGGGCGGTGATCTCGGTTTCATAGGGCATGTTGCCGGCAATGAAGATGATGGCGCCGAATTCACCCAGGCTGCGGGCCAGTGCGAGCGAAAACCCTGCGAGCAGGGCAGGCAGGATGGTGGGCAAAATGATGCCCTGAAAGATCTGCCATGGGGTTGCTCCGAGGGTGGCAGCGGCTTCTTCGAGCTCCGGTTCCATGTCCTCCAGTACCGGCTGTACGGAGCGGATGACGAACGGCGCGCTGGTGAAGGCCATGGCGGCAATGATCCCCAGTTGCGTATAGGCCACCTGGATGCCCATGGGCTCCAGATATCGCCCGAGCCATCCGTGACTGGTGAACAGGAAGGCCAGGGACAGACCGGCGACGGCGGTGGGCAGGGCAAAGGGCAGGTCGACGATGGCATCCAGCAGTGCCCTGCCCGGGAACTGGTAACGGGTGAGTATCCAGGCCAGCAACAGGCCGAAGAAGCAGTTGAATAGGGAGGCTATCAGCGCCGAACTGAGCGTGAGTTTGTAGGTTGCCACCGCCCGTTCGGAACTGATGATGCGCCAGAATTCACTGGGCTCCAGGCTGGCCGCCTGGATCAGCAGTGCCGATAGCGGCAACATCACCACCAGACTGATGAACAGCAGTGTGGTTCCCATGGTCAGGCCAAAGCCGGGCAGTACACCCTTGACTTGTAGCGCCCGGGGTCGAATCGCCCAGACCTGCATCGCTTGTCGTTCTCAGGAGTTGATCAAATGAAATGGCCGGAGTGATGCCACTCCGGCCATGCCTATCGGGCGATATCTTGGCGCCGGGAGATCAGCGCCTGCGACCCGCGGCCTGAGCCTGATCCAGTGTGCCGCCATCGCTGAAATGCCTCTGCTGGGCTTCGGCCCAGCTGCCGAAGATGTCTTCGGCGGTAAACAGCTCGACCTCGGGGAAGGCCTCTCCCTGGGAAGCCACAACCGATTCATCAATCACCCGGTAGTGGAATCCTGCCAGGATCTCCTGGGCACGGGAAGAGTAAAGGTATTGCAGATAGGCCTCGGCGAGGGGGCGGCTCTCCCGGCGGTCCACCACGCGATCCACCACGGCTACCGGGAATTCCGCCAGCAGACTGCGGGGCGGGATGATGACTTCGAAGCGATCCCCTCCATGTTCGCGGCGAATGAGATTGACCTCTGACTCGAAGGTGATCAGGACATCACCGATGCCACGTTCCGCAAACGTGGTGGTGGCGCCGCGTCCCCCGGTATCGAAGACGCGCACGTTGCCGACAAAGCGCTGGATGAAATCACGGATTTTCGCCTCATCACCTTCAAACCGTTGATGGGCATCTCCCCAGGCCGCCAGGTAGGTATAGCGACCGTTGCCGGAGGTCTTGGGATTGGGAAATACCAGAGAAACATCCTCGCGGGCAAGATCTTCCCAACTGCGTATGTTTTTCGGATTGCCCGCCCGAACCAGGAATGCCGGCAGGGAATAGAAGGGCGAGGCGCGGTTTTGCAGGCGCTCCTGCCAATCCTCGCTGACAAGCCCGCCCTCTACCAGTACCTGAATGTCCGTGGTCTGATTGAACGTCACCACATCTGCCGAGAGGCCCTGCAGGATGGATCGGGCCTGACTGGATGAGCCGCCATGAGACTGGCGGACTTCGGCGGTGTTTCCGGTTTGCGCGGCGTGGTCCTCGATGAATGCCGGATTGATGGCTTGGAACAATTCCCGTGAGACGTCGTAGGAAGCGTTGAGGATACGATCTGCCGCTTGGGCAGGGAGTATTAGGGTCCCCGCTAGCACCAGCCCGGCGGACAGGATGGAAAATGATGCCTTCATTATTTGCCCCACATGAGATGGTTACCGAATAAAGGCGATTCTATGGGACCCTTAAATTCATTTAAAATATAAAAATAATATTTTTTAATATTTTTTTGTTATCGGTGGGGCGGGTTTGCCTGTGCCCCCTACGGATCGCCGGGTGGCCGCGGGTGAGCAATCACCCGCGGCCACCCGGCCTTCCAGCCCCAGCTCAGCATCACGCCCGAGTTGGTGGACGCCGTGTTCGACCTTGGCACTAAGCGCGATACCGCACATCAATGCTCGGGCTGACGTGCTATACCGATCATGCGCCATGTTGGAGGATTTCAGGATGCTAATGAACAGTGTCAACCAAGACGCCGCCGCGGGGCTATGGGATGAATGTGGTCCGCCTTGCCTTTCGCTTTTTCAACCGACGCACCGAAATCATCCGGACAATCAGCAGGATCCGATACGCTTCAAGAATCTGGTGAAAGTGCTGGAGGAATCCCTGCGGCAAAAGTTTGAGTGCGACGAGATCCAGCCCTTGCTCGAACCCATGCTGGCCCTCGCTGAAGATCACGACTTCTGGAACTGCACTTTCGACGGACTGGCAGTGTTGCGTGACAAAAATATGTTGCGGGTCTACAAGCTCCAGCGCCCCGTCGCCGAACTGGCGGTGGTGGCGGACAGCTTCCACACCAAGCCCTTGCTGCGCATCCTGCAATCAGCAGATCGGTACCAGGTACTGGCTTTGAACCGGCACGAGATGAGATTGTTCGAGGGGAACCGCGATGCCCTGGACGAGATCGCGCCCGCCGATGGCGTGCCGCGGACGATCACCGAGGCGCTCGGTGAAGAACTCTCTGATCCCCGCCAGACGGTCTCGGCCTACGGCGGCACCGGCGGCGGCCAGGCCCCCATGCACCATGGTCATGGCGGCAGAAAAGACGAACTGGATCATGACGCGGAGCGATTCTTTCGTGTTGTCGATCGGGCGGTCCTCGAACACCATTCCAAGCCCTCCGGCCTGCCATTGATTCTCGCCGCCCTGCCGGAGCACCATCACATGTTCCACAAGCTCAGCCACAACCCTTGTCTGATTTCCGAGAGCCTGGACGTGCATCCGGATGCGCTCGCATCGACCGACGAGTTTCGCGAGCGGGTCTGGCAAACCATTGAGCCCCGCTACCTCGCGCGTCTGGCGGGGCTGGTGGAGACTTTCGGCAGTCACAAGTCCAAGGGCCTCGCCGCCGACGACCTGGCAGAAGTGGCCCGGGCCGCCGTGGGCGGGCGCGTGGCTACCCTGCTGATTGAAGCGCGCCGGGAAATCCCCGGTCGGGTCGATGGGTCGACCGGGGAGCTTGAATTCGATGACCTCTCCCACCCGGAACTTGACGATGTGCTCGACGACTTGGGCTCAGTAGTGCTCAAGATGGGTGGAGAGGTGGTCGTCGTGCCGCCGGAACGGATGTCGACTGAAACGGGAATCGCCGCAATCTATCGCTACTGAGGCACGTGACATGCTCATTCAAATCAATACCGATGACAACGTCAGTCATTCCAATACGCTGATGGAGTGGATCGAAACCACGCTCACAGAGGTGCTGGAGCGCTTTGCGGATCAGGTGACGCGTCTGGAAGTTCACCTCAGCGACGAGAACAGCGACAAGAAATCCGGCGGCTCCGACATGCGCTGCCTGTTGGAAGCCAGGCTCAAAGGCCGCCAGCCCGTCGCCGTGACCGATGCAGCGCCGACCGTGGAGCAGGCTGTCGACGGTGCAGTACACAAGATGAGGCGTTCCCTGGACAGCACCTTCGGACGGCTGAATAAGCGCTGAACACCCACGGCGCCCCCCCACATGTCGACCGATCGCGTCATCTTCAGCTTTTTCCGTTATCCGCTCGGCTACAGTCCGGTCGCCTTCCTCTTTATGGGTTTTCGCCGCCTGTTCATCGGCCCGGATGTGCCCGTTGGCGATATCCGACTCATGGGCTGCGGCGGCGGCGATGGCTTTTCGATCCTGCCCGATCCGCGCACCTACTGCCTGTTAAGCGGGCTACCCGATCCTGCCGATGATCAGCGTCTACGGCAAAGTCGTTTCTATCAGCGCATCGCCGCACCCAGTCAAGCACAACTGCATATCGAACTGCAGCCGATCTCGGGTCACGGCACTTGGGATGGGCGCGAGCCGTTCGAGTACAGCGGCGAGCGTGCAACGGGTGGGCCAGTCGCGGTCCTTACCCACGCACGCGTGCGTAACAACCGGCTGCGGTCCTTCTGGCGCGCCGTGCCGGCGATCCGCCGGCACCTGCGCCAAACCCCTGGTTGCCGGTTCCATATCGGTTTTGGTGAGGGGCCGGTGCGCACGCTGGCCACCTTCAGCCTGTGGCAGGATGCCGAGCAGATGCGCGCCTTCGCCTACCACGAGAGCCCGCACCATCGCACCCTGCGTGCAGCACGTCAGGAGGATTGGTTCTCGGAGTCAATCTTCGTGCGTTTTCGGGTGCTGAATGTTACCGGCGATCTCAGTGCCTGGTCGCCGCGCTCAGCGCGAGAGGCGTTGCCTGCTCAAGGAATCGATCCACACGTTGTGAGAACGACAGCCGATGACTAGGTGGGTTGTGACAGGGTCGGGTCGGGGGGCATTGCACATGGTCAGCTCAGCCGCTGGCTAAGTGGCTTATAGCTGGATGACTGGGGGCAGGCTGTGAATATTCATGCTTCGAAATCACTGACGCACTAGCGCAGCTACCAAGCGGGATGCAAATTGCACAGCCATCCCGCTCGGAAGCGTAGGCATCAGACGATTTCAGGCCAGGCTGAAATTATTTGTCTAAGCCTGTACTGCGACTTGCTCAGTCGTATCGATCAGGGAGGCGCTGTGCATCCAGTTGAAGCGCTCGGTGCTCAACAGGATGAAGTGGATCAGAAGAGCCAGTACGGCCAGGAACGTAAACAGGGCAACCAGCGCTCTGCGTGGATCGAACAGCAGCCAAGTACGCCACATATTGAAATCTCCTATATCGGAAAGAAACTGCTTTGCCTAAAGTACAACTTGAGACTTGATTCGCCGTTCAGGCGAAAAGTCTTACCAAGCCACACCCCAGGGACGCCACATCCAGGCCAGAACGTGGGCGACGGCGGCAACCGCCAGAAAACCCATCATGCTGGTCATGAAGACACCATGAAACTCCATGGCCTCATCTTCGCTGAGCCCCGAGAGTGAACCTTTCGTTTCATCAACCATTTAAATTCCCTCCAAATGAGGACGTATTGGCAAACACCGCGTTGATTGGACGCGATCATGTAGGTCGCAACGAACAGTACACTACGACAAGTTCCACGATCGTGATCTAGCACAAGTAAAATCCAAAATCGGGTCAAAGCCATCCGGGAGCGGTGGCTTTGCTGTTCCAGCGTCGGGGGGGGGCGGGCGGTCAACCGGCCGTGGGCGGGTGATGCGGGGATGGGGGTAAGCGTGAGGGCAGTTTTCGGCTTTTGGCCGAAAACGAAAAAAGGCTTAGCACCTGAATGATGCTAAGCCTTTGATCTATATGGCGCGCCCGGAAGGATTCGAACCTCCGACCACCTGGTTCGTAGCCAGGTACTCTATCCAACTGAGCTACGGGCGCTGAACAACTGAAGCGCGCATTCTATGGACGAGGTTGGGGGGTGTCAAGGGGTTTTTTGCGGGGCCGTGAAACTTTTTATGGTTGACGGGTTTTGCCCGGTCAGGGCCTGTTTCAGGCGCAGGGCGTTGCCCGCCAGGATCAGGTACAGGCAGGGGACCACCAGCAGGGTGAGCAGCATGGAGACCAGCAGGCCGCCGATCACGGTCAGGGCCAGGGGTTGCATGATCTCCGTGCCCTGGCCGATGCCGACGGCCAGCGGGGTCATACCCAGGACGGTGGTGGAGGTGGTCATGAGGATGGGCCGCAGCCGCACACCGCCGGCACGGACCACCGCCCGGGCCATGCCCAGGTCCTGTTCCCGTTGCCCGATCTCGATGTATTCCACCAGCAGGATGGCGTTGTTCACCACGATGCCGATGAGCAGGACCACGCCGATCAGCACCGGTGCGGAAAGCGAGGTCTGGGTCAGCCACAGCATGCCCACCACACCCATCAGGGACAGGGGCGCGGCGGCCAGGATCACCAGGGGGTTGCTCAGGCGCTCATACTGGACCGCCAGCACTACGAAGACCAGGAACACCGCCAGCAGGACCACCGTGAGCAGTTCCCGCCGGGTCTCTTGGATGGTCTCCCACTGGCCGGAGAAGATCAGGCTGTAGTCGTCAGGCAGGTCCAGATCCGACAGGCGGGATTCCACCGCGGTCATGACCGTGCCGATATCGGCGACGGCGGTATTGATGTCGCCGTTGACCCGGGCGATGCGAGTCTGGTTTTCCCGTTCGATGTGGGCCGGTCCTTCTCCCAGTTCGAAGCGGGCGATGTCCCGCAGCAGGATGGGTTCGCCGCCGGCCCGGAACAGCAGCAGGCCGCCCAGGGCCTCGGTGTCCGCCACCTGTTCTCGGGGCAGGCGCACGCGGACGTCGTATTCCTGGTTCCGGGTCAGGAAACGGGTGGGCACGGCCCCGTCCACCGCGTCGCGGATGGCCCGGCCCACGTCCGCGACCCGCAGGCCCAGGTCCGCGGCCCGTTCCCGGTCCACCCGGATCCGCAGCAGGGGGCTGCGGTCCTCCCGGCCCACCTCCACCCCTTCCAGGCCAGGGATCCCCTCCAGGCGGGCGCTGATCTCCTGGGCCAGGCGCTGGAGCTGGTCCAGGTCCTCCCCGACGATGCCGATGGACAGGTCCGCATCCCCGGCGGTCAACCGCAGGCCCTGGATGGCGGGCGGTCTCACGCTGATGCGCGCACCGGGCAGGTCCAGCCGGTTGAGGGCATCCTGGGCCATGGCCACCCATTGGCCGGCGGGCAGGTCGGGTCGGCCGCGGGCCGGCGTGAGCTGCACCCGCAGATTGGCGGTGCCCGGGCGCTCGTTGATGATGCCGCCGCTCAGGTGGCCGCCCACCATGCTGAACACGGTCTCCACGTGGGGCAGTTCCTGGAGCAGGGCCTCGATGCGGCGCACGGCGGCATCGGTCTCCAGGGGCGGGGTGCCGGGAGGCAAAACCATGCGGACCCCCACGTTGCCGTCATCCACCTGGGGCAGGAACTCATTGCCCAGCTGACCGGCAATGTGGATGCTGCCCGCCAGTCCCAGGGCGGCCAGGGCCAGCACCGCCCAGCGCAGCCTGAGCAGCCGGGGGAGTCGGCGGCGGTAGCCGTGTCGTAGCCGATCGATCCCCCGGTTGAAGTATCGCAGGGGCGGGCTCTGTTCCAGGCCGCTGTGGAATTCGATGCGGCTCAGCAGGGCCGCCAGCATGGGCACCAGGGTGAGTGCCGCCGCCAGGGTGGCGATGATGGCAAACGATAGGGTGAGGATCAGTTCCCGGAATACCAGGGCTGCCAGGCCGGTGATGAGCAGGAAGGGCAACACGGCGGCCAGGCTGGTGAAGGTGGAGGCGGTGATGGCCGAGACCACCTCGCGGGCGCCGTCGTGGGCGGCATCCAGGGGGGATTTGCCGAACTGTTCCCGGTGGCGGTAGATGTTCTCCAGCATGACGATGGCATTGTCCACCAGCAGACCCACCCCCAGGGCCAGCCCGCCCAGGCTGATGATGTTCAGGGTCAGACCGCTGGCCCCCATAAGGGCGAAGGCGGCCATGATGGCAATCGGGATGGACAGACCGATGATAAAGCCCTTGCGCAGGCTGCCCAGGAACAGCAGCACCACAAGCATGGCCAACACGCCGCCGAGGATGGCCGCCGTGGCCACGCTGGTGATGGCGCCGCGGATGAAGAAGGCGGGATTGCCCACGACCTGGTAGCGAATATCCTCGGGGATGAAGCCGGATCGCTCCAGCCGTGCCAGGGTGGCCTGGATGTGGTCCACCACCTCCACGGTGTTGGCCTGGGGCAGCTTGAATACGGTGATCTGGGCGGCGGGGGTGCCGTTCAGGCGCACGAACAGCCGCTGTTCCCGGTGACCGTCCCGCACCATGGCCACCTCGGACAGGCGGATGTGCCGCCCCTGGCCGCCGGGCAGATCGATGAGGACGTTCTCGATGTCCTCCACGTCGCGGAACAGGCCGTCGGTCTTGGCCATGACGTCGAAGCTGCTACCGGTGATCCAGCCTGAAGCGATGTCCACGTTCTCGGCCGCCAGGGTGGTGGTCAGGTCGGTTAGGGTAAGACCGTAGGAACGCAGTCGGGCCTGGTCCACGATGATCTCCATCTCCCTGACCATGCCGCCGGCGGCGGTGACGCCGGAGACCCCGTGGATGGCCAGGAGCTGGGGAGCCAGACGATGTTCCACCCAGTCCCGCACCTCCACTTCGGAGCGTAGGGTGGAGCTGAAGCCGGCGATCCAGACCGGGTCCTGGGAGGGATCGAACTTGTACAGACGCGGGGGTTCGATGTCCGGCGGCAACTGGGTGCGAGCCAGTTCCAGATAACGGGAGGCATCCTGCAGAGCCAGGTCCAGGTTGGTGCCGTACTCGAACGTCAGATTGACGTTGGTGCGTCCTTCCGAGGCCCGGCTGTCGATGCGGGTGAGGTTTTCCGTGGCCGCCAGGTTGCGTTCCAGCACTCGGGTGACCTGCTGCTCCATCACCTCCGGGGCCACGCCGGGGTAGTTCACGGTGACGCGGATGTGGGGGTATTCGATGCCGGGCAGCAGGTCGATGGGGAGACGGTCGACGAAGAACAGCCCCAGCACGAAGACCACCGAGGCGATAGCCAGGGTGCCCACCGGCCGTCGGATGGCCAGGTTGGACAGGCTCAGCCGCGCCATCCGACGATCCGTACCCGCTGGCCCTCGCGCATGTCGATGGGGTTGGTGGCCAGGATGATGTCACCGGGGGTCAGGCCCTTCAGGATCTCGGTCCAGGGTCCTCGGGTCACGCCAATGTCCACGGTGCGCCGTACCAGGTGCTCTTCCTCAATCACATAGAGATAACGTCCCTCGCTGTCTTCGCCGATGGCGGCGGCGGGCACCGCCAGGGCCTCGGGGCGGGGATCGATGGGGGTCTGGATGCGGCCCAGAAAGCCCGGACGCACGCCGCCGGTCGAGGCCGATGCCGGCAGGGCCACTTCCACGGTGACCAGGCGGCTGGCGGCATCGGCCATGGGGAAGATGCGCCGGATACGGCCTTCAAGGACCCGTTCCGGCAGGGCATCCAAGCGGATGGGCAGTGTCTGGCCGACGCTCAGGTGGATCACGTCCATTTCGGAAACCCCGGGCCGCATCACCAGTTCGTCCAGGGCGGCCAGCTCGAACAGGGTGTCCTGGGCCTCCACCGCCTCGCCGGGTTCCACATGGCGGGCGGTGACCACGGCATCCAGGGGGGCGGTGACCCGTCCGTAGGCCACCCGGGTCTCCCACAGCTCCCGCTGGCTGCGGCTGATGTGCAGGGCCACCCGGGCGCGCTGGTAATCGGCGTCACTCACCACGCCGCTGCTCCGCAGCTCCCGGGCGCGGCGATAGTCCAGGGTGGCCTCTTCCTCCTCGGCCCCGGCCCGGGCCAGTTCGGCCTGGTGTTCCGACAGATCCAGTGCCAGCAGCAGGTCTCCCTGCCGCACCCGGTCGCCGGCCTCCACGGTGATGCGGTCGATGGTGCCGCTGGTGCGGCTGGCCAGCCGGATCACCACCCTGGGTTCTACGGTGGCCGACAGGGACAGGCTGCGGGACAGATCCCGAGGCTGGACTTCCATGGCGGCGATGGGCGCCCCGCGTTCGACCCGTGGGGCATCGTTCGATGCCGGGGTATCGCCTCCGCAGCCGATTGCCGACAGGGTGGCGGCCAGCAGCAGGAGGGAAAGGCAGCGGTATTTCGAGGCTGTGAATGGGCGTAAGGGCATGACGGGTCAATATTGAGAACCGTTTTCGTCCCGGATGCAAGCCCGTCGGTCATGACCACGGCGTTCATTGCCCCGGCGCTGGTGCCGGTGACGCTGCTGATATGTATGCGGGGATCCGCACCGGAAGAATGCCCAGTCCTTGGGGGTGCTCTCCCGGCCACCGTCACTCCCACTCCCGAGAAAGCGGGAGCCCAGTTTTACACTGGATTCCCGCCTGCGCGGGAATGACGATTCACTTTCCCCGGTGCCTCAGGGTGGTGGTCCGGATGCCTGCTTTCGCGGGGATGACGATTAAGATGGGTGCTGGCCAGCTCAATCATCATCATCATCGTCGTCACCATCGGACAGATCCACGGTGATGGGACGGTAGATCTCCACCCGGTCTCCTTCCTGCACCAGGTTGTCCAGCTTGCAGAATTTGCCGTAGATGCCCACCTTCTGGGTGTCCAGGTCGATGTCCGGGAACCGCTTGAGGATGCCGGACTGCTCAATGGCCTGCTGCACGGTGGCCCCTTCCGGCAACTCCACCTGCAGCCAGGCCTGGCCGTCGGGTTTACTGTAGGCTACGCCGACTTTCATGAATCTATTCCTCTCAAGCCCGTCATGTCATCAGGATGTGGCCGGAGCTGCTGCCGCCGGGGCGGTCCGTGCCGCCAACCGAGCATCCAGCACCCGCTTGCCCGCCAGGATGAAACCCAGGGCCAGGAAGGCGCCGGGGGGCAGGATCATGAGCAAAAAGCCCCGGTAATCGGGAATCAGGGTCAGTTCCATCCAGGCAAAGCCTTCTCCCAGCAGCAGCTGTGCATCGGCGAACAGGGTGCCGCTGCCGGGGATCTCGCGCACGGCCCCAAGGACCACCAGGATCACGGTAAACCCCACCCCCATGGCCAGGCCGTCCACCATGGCCCGGTGCACCGGCTGCCGGGAGGCGAAGGACTCGGCCCGCCCCAGGATGGCGCAGTTGGTGACGATGAGGGGGATGAACAGGCCCAGGGCCTTGTGCATCTCGTAAAGATAGGCGTTCATCACCAGGTCCACCAGGGTCACCAGACTGGCGATCAACAGGATGAATACCGGAATCCGCACCTCGGGTGTGATGATGGTGCGAAACATCGAAACCAGTAGCCCCGAGGCCACCATGACGAAGGTGGTGGCCAGGCCCATGCCCAGCCCGTTGGTGGCGGTCCCCGTGACCGCCAGCAGCGGGCAGAGGGCCAGCATCTGGGCCATGACCACGTTGTTGTCCCAGATACCGTCCCGGAACAGACGGCGATAGTCTTCAAGTAATGCCTTGGCCTGACTCATGACTCGGTCTCCGGCAGGTTCTGTGCGGGCTGCGCCTCATCTGGTGCCCGTTGCAACAGTTCCGACTGATGGGCATGGAACAGGGTCAGCCCGTCCCGCACCGCGTTCACCACCGCCCGGGGGGTGATGGTGGCCCCGGTGAACTGGTCGAAGGGGCCGCCATCCTTTTTCACCGCCCAGCGGGGGGCGGGCAGGGCATCGAAGCTCAGGCCGTCGAAGGACAGGATCCACGGATCACGGTTCACCTCGATCTTGTCGCCCAACCCTGGGGTTTCCTTGTGCTGCAGGACCCGCACGCCCAGAACCTCGCCGGCGGCATCCACGCCCATGAGGACATGGATGGGGCCGGCATAGCCCCGGCCCTGGACCCGGAAGGCCACGCCGGATACCCGACCCTCCTGCCTGGCCCGGTAGACCTCCAGGGAACGTCCGTCTTCGATGCGCAGGGTATGGGTATCCTCCTGGGGGCGGTTGTCATGCATCTGTGCGGGCAGGACCTGTTCCAGGGTACGGCGAAAGTCCTCGGCGCGGCGCTCGGCGATGGTGTCCCGGGTCTGCAGGTCGGCAATCACCAGCACGGCGCTGGCCAGCAGGGCGATGCCCCCCAGCAGGGTGGCCTGGTAGCCGACCCGCTTGCGATAGGTGGGTTGTGCCAGGGTGGTCATGGGCGTTTCTCCTGGGCCGGTGCCGTCGCTTCCGGACTTTTCATCGGCAGGGGCTTCCCGCGCCGGGTGCGGCCATAGGTACGGGGGCGCAGGTAGTGATCGATCAGGGGCGTGAGGGCGTTCATGAGAATCACGGCAAAGGCCGCGCCTTCCGGATAGCCGCCCCAGGTGCGGATGACATAGATGAGCAAGCCGCATCCGGCGCCGAACAACAGCCGCCCCCCCACGGTACTGGGCGAGGTGACCGGGTCGGTGACGATGAAGAAGGCCACCAGCATGGCGGCGCCGGAGAATAGGTGCAGACCGGGTCCGGCATAGCGTTCCGGGTCGATGAGCATGAATACGGTGGACAGGATCACGAGGGTGCCCAGCATGGCCACGGGGATGTCCCAGGTGATGATGCGCCTGGCCATGAGCAGAAGCCCCCCCGCCAGTAGCAGCAGGGCGGAGCCTTCACCCAGGCTGCTGGGTACGAAGCCCAGGGCCTGCTGAAGCGGGGCGTAGACCCCGGGCAGGGTCTCGGACAGCCCCAGATCCCGGCTGAAGCCGGTCTGGGTCTCGCCCAGCACGGTGGCGCCGGTGACGGCGTCGGGAACGGCGGTCAGGCCGAAGGTGATGGCCAGCCCTTCCAGAAAGCCGGGGGCGCCCGCTGAAAACAGAGGGGAAGGCGTGATCCAGGTGGTCATCTCCAGGGGAAATGACACCAGCAGGGCCACCCGCG
This sequence comes from Ectothiorhodospira lacustris, assembly GCF_022227785.1. NCBI lineage: Bacteria > Pseudomonadati > Pseudomonadota > Gammaproteobacteria > Chromatiales > Ectothiorhodospiraceae > Ectothiorhodospira > Ectothiorhodospira lacustris. The sequence goes on from NZ_JAJNQM010000019.1 coordinate 27,231, forward strand.
CCAGCATGGCCGGATTGAACAGGTTCTGTCCCAGGCCGCCGAAGACATGCTTGCCGACGATGATGGCAAAGGCCGCCCCCAGCACGCCGATCCACCAGGGCGCCCACGGCGGCAGGGTCAGGGCCAGCAGCAGGCCGGTGACGATGGCCGAACCGTCCATCAGGAACGGCGACACCGGGCGCCTGGCAATGCGCAGGGACAGGGCCTCGAACAGGACGGCGGCCAGGATGGTGATGAGCAGCAGGTTCAGGGCGGGCCAGCCGAACAGGTAGACGCCGAAGGCGGTGGCCGGGAGCAGGGCGAGGGTGACCCAGCCCATGTTCCAGGCCACGCTGCCGGGGGCATGGGTGTGGGGTCCGCTGACGGGGGTGGTCTGAGTCATGGGTTAGGCCTTTGCCTCATCGGCGGCGAGGGTCTTGGGGGTCTCCTTGGCGGCGGCGGCCTTGGCGGCGCGGGCCGCCTTGGCTTCGTCGGCCTTGCGCTTGGCCGCCTCACGCTCGGCCTTGCGCCGTTCCGCCGCCTCGGCCTTGGCCCGGGCCTCCGCCTCCTGGCGTTCCCGACGTTGCTGGGCCAGGCGCTTGATCTCTTCCTGGCGGCGCTGCTGTTCCCGCCTGGCCCCCAGCACGCCCTTGGCGTGGTGAAAGTACTGCACCAGTGGGATATGGGAGGGACAGACATAGGAACAGGAGCCACAGGCCACGCAGTCCATCAGGCCGTAATCGACGGCGCCGTCCATGTCCTCCTTGCGAATCCTTGCCGCCATCTCCAGGGGCATGAGCCCGCAGGGGCAGGCGGCCACACAGCGTCCGCAGCGGATGCAGGGCATGGTTTCCCCGATGTTGATCTCTTCCGCGGTGAGGGCGATGATCCCGTTGCTGCCCTTGATGATGGGGACCTGGGCGTGGGGCATCACCTGGCCCATCATGGGGCCGCCCATCAGCAGGCGGGCCGGCGGTTGCCGGGTGCCGCCGCAATGGGCGAGCAGGTCCTCCACCCGGGTTCCCAGCAGGACCTCCAGGTTGGCGGGGCGCTGGACTGCGCCGCCGCCGACGGTGACGATGCGGGAAATCAGTGGACGGCGCATGCGCACCGCCCGATGCACCGCATAGGCGGTGCCCACATTGTGGACGATCACGCCGATGTCGGCCCCCAGCTTGCCGGCCGGGATCTCGCGGCCGGTGACCGCCTTGATCATGTGTTTTTCCGAACCCATGGGATAACGGGTGGGCACCGCCATGGCTTCGATGGTGTCCATCTCGTAGAGGCGTGCCTGCAGGGCGGCCAGGGCCTCGGGCTTGTTGTCCTCCACCACCACCAGGGCCCGTCTGGCCCCCAGGGCGTGACGTATGATGCGAATGCCGTCCACCACCTCATCGGTACGTTCCCGCATCAGGCGGTCATCGCAGGTGAGGTAGGGCTCGCATTCGGAGCCGTTGATGATGAGGGTGTCGATGTGATGTCGGGACCCCAGGTTCAGCTTGATGGCGGCGGGAAAGGTGGCCCCGCCCATGCCCACCACCCCGGCCTCGGCCACCCGCTGGGCGATGATTTCCGGTTCCAGATTCAGGGCATGTTCCGGGTCCGGCTCTTCCTGCCGGCGATCCTCGCCGTCCGGCTCGATGACGATGGTCTCCACCGGCAGGCCGCTGGGGTGGGGCGCGGGATGGGGTTCCACCGCCAGGATCCGTCCGGAGGTGGGGGCATGCACGGCCGCCGATACGGCGCCGTCGCCGCGGGCGATCATCTGGCCCTTAAGGACGGTGTCGCCGGCGGTGACCACCGGGCGCGCGGCGGCACCGATATGTTGCTGCACCGGCAGATAGAGCCGTGCCGGCAGGGGCAGGGGCTCGATCGGCAATCCGCTGGTGGCCTGTTTGCGGTCATCGGGATGGACGCCGCCCTTGAACGCGGGCCGCTTGCGCATAAAAAAGAACATGGGGAGCACCTTCAGGCCGATTTGGGTTTGGGCCAGTGCCAGCGGCGCAGGCTGGGGGCTTCCGGCACCAGGGTCAGGCCCTGGGTAGGACAGACCTCCACGCATTTGCCGCAGCCGTTGCAGGCCTCGGTGAAGACCGTATGAATCTGCCGATTGGCACCCATGATGGCGTCGGTGGCGCAGACCTTGTAGCAGCGGGTGCAGCCGTTGCAGTGGTCGGGATCGATCACCGCAAAGGCGGGGACTTCCTCGCCCATGGCAGACAGGTCCACGGTGATGTCCAACTTGTCGGCCAGTTGCTGGGCCAGGAGCTTGCCGCCCGGCGGACACAGGGTCACCGGAGCCGTGCGGCTTGCCAGGGCCTGGGCGGCACTGGGGCAACCGGGCAGGCCGCACTGACCACAGTTGGTCCCAGGCAGCATGGCCTCGATCTCGTCAACCAGCGGGTCCTTTTCCACCCTCAGGTATTTGGCGGCCATGCCCAGGCCGTAGCCCAGGAGCAACCCCATGGTGGTGAGGATGAAAATGGCGGAAAGCAGGGAAGGTTCCATCGGAAGTACCTCCTGTCGCGGTCAGGCGAAGTTGAGTCCGGCGAATCCCATGAAGGCCAGGGACAACAGGCCGGCGACGATGAAGCCAATGGGGGCGCCGGCAAAGGCCGCCGGCACGTTGCTGATGGCCAGACGTTCCCGCAGGGCGGCAAAAATCACCATCACAAGAGTGAAGCCCAGGGCCGCGCCCAGACCGAAGGTCACGCTCTGCAAAAAGCCGTGGCCCTCCTGCACGTTGAGCAGGGCCACGCCCAGCACGGCGCAGTTGGTGGTGATGAGCGGCAGGAAGATCCCCAGCACCTGATGAAGGGCGGCGCTGGTCTTGCGGATGACCATCTCGGTGAACTGCACCACGGCGGCGATCACCAGGATGAAGGACAGGATGCGCAAAAAGCCCAGGTCCAGCGGTGCCAGCACGAAATACTCCAGCAGCCACCCCGCCACGGAAGCCAGGGTGAGCACGAAGGTGGTGGCCAGCCCCATGCTCAGGGCGGTGTCCAGCTTGTTGGAGACACCCATGAAGGGGCACAGCCCCAGAAATTGCACCAGCACCACGTTGTTGACCAGGGCGGTGCCCACGAGTAGCAGCATGAACTCTGTCACGGTCGGATCCTTCGGTTCGGTTGTCGAAGAATCTGCATCTTGTGTGCCACTTGGTGAATGCGCGTTTCAGGTGCGCAAATCAACGGGTTTTGCGGGAGATTGCACCGTGCTGGTGCGGATTTTCCTGTGGGGATCGTGACAGTGAGCGTGGGGCAGGGCGGGTTCTGTGGGGAATCCGACAAAGACATACCCCTCCCAATCCCGGGGAAAGCTCCGACATTGTTGCTGGCCCGGATTTTGCTGGATATTCGTCAGGAACCCAGCCCAACTCACCCGGGAGATACACCCCCATGAGCCAACCCGATCAACCCGCCGTCGCGGGCCTGGCCGATACCATCCGCACCCCGGAGGGGATGCTGCCGGCGCGCCTGTTCTTTGAAGCGGTGGAGCAGTCCTCGGTGGCCATCTCCATCACCGACACCAAGGCGAGCATCCTCTACGCCAATCCGGCTTTCGAGCGGGTGACCGGTTACGGGGTGGGCGAGGTGATCGGGCGTAATGAATCCATCCTTTCGGACCGTCACACCCCCGGGTTGGTCTACGAGACCCTCTGGGGTCGGTTGCGTCAGCTCAAGCCCTGGTCCGGGGTGCTGGTCAACCGGCGTAAGGACGGCAGCCGCTATCTGGCGGAACTGAGCATCGCCCCGGTGCTGGATGCCCGGGGCCAGCTCAGCCATTACCTGGGCATGCATCGGGATGTGACCGAGATGCATCAGCTGGAACAGCAGGTACGCAATCAAAAGGCCCTGATCGAGTCGGTGGTGGATGCGGAGCCGGTGGCCATTGCCCTGCTGGATGAGGCCGGTCAGGTCGTGCTGGACAACCAGGAATACAAGAAACTGACCGGCGACATGGGCGGGCGCGAGCCGGCCCGGGAATTTCTCACCGCCCTGGCCGAGAGCATGGGCGATGCGTTCGAGACCGCCCGCAGCACCGGGGAAGGCTTCGTCGACCGGGAGGTGCAGTTCGATCCGGGCGGCGGCGCAGCCCCCCGCTGGTTTTCCTGTTCCGGTACCTGGTTCAAGGAACGGGACACCAGCGCGGATTCCTTTTTCGAGGCACGTAAGGCCAATTATCTGGTGCTGGTGGCCAAGGAGGTCACCGAGATCCGCCGGCGGCAGGAAGAGATGCGCATGAATGCCCTGCGCGCCCTGACCGCCGAGGGCGAGCTGGTGGAGAGCATGCGCGAGACCCTGGCAGGCGCCATCTACCAGATGCAGGGCCCGGTCAACATGATTGCCGCCGCCGCCCAGCTGCTGGAGCGTCGCCGTCAGGGGGAGGGCGGTACCGATCCCTTGCTGAATGTGCTCCAGGATGCCCTGGCCGCCGGGCGCCGGGCCTTGCAGACCCTGGAAGACTCTATGCCGGAGGAGCGGGATGAGCCCTTGGCCCCGGTCAACATCAATGCCCTGTTGCGGGAGGTGCTGGGGTTGTCCACCCGGCGCCTGCTGGCCGCCGGGGTGGTGGTGGACTGGCAGCCGGCGCCGGTACTGCCCAGTGTGCTGGGCCGGGAGGGGCGGCTCCGGGGCATGTTCAAGCAACTGGTGGACAATGCCCTGGACGCCATGGACAGCGCCACCGGCGGGCGCCGGGAGATCCGCATCCTCACCGAGTCCCGGGGCGATGCGGTACATGTGAGCATCCAGGATTCCGGCCCGGGCATCCCCGAGCATCTGCGCTTGCGGGTATTCGAGCCCTTTGTCAGCACCAAGGGCCGTTCCGGCGGTCGCGCCGGGATGGGCCTGCCCATGGTCCAGGAAGTGGTCAACCAGCATGCCGGTCTGATCGAGATTGATCCCGGCTGTCATGAAGGCTGCCGTATCCGCCTGCAGTTCCCCACCGCCGCACGACGACAAGACCCGAACTGACCCAGGGAAGCCTCATGGTAATGTCTTCTTCAGCCTTAAGAGAGAATGGCGGGCAGCGCGCCGATTTGGTGGAGATGCAGCTGGACGCCCTCTACCAGGTGAGTCAGGTGCTCAGCCGTTCGGCGGATCTTCACGAGATCCTGTCCGACGTACTCCACGTACTGCACGAAGCCGCCGACATGCAGCGGGGAATGGTGTCGCTGCTGGACCCTTCCAGCGGTGAACTGATGGTGGGTGCCGCTCACACCGGCCATCGTGAGCAACTGGAAAAGGTGCGTTACCGTCCCGGTGAGGGCGTGGTCGGGGCGATCCTCAAGGAGGGCGATACCCTGGTGATCCGACGTATCGCCGATGAGCCCCGGTTTCTGGATCGCTTGCGTCTGTATGTGCCGGAGTTGCCCTTCATCGGCGTGCCCATCCAGGTGGGGGACGAAGCTCCCATCGGGGTGCTGGCCGCTCAGCCGGCTGCCGATGATGGGCTGCTCACCGAGCGGGCCCGTTTCCTGGAGATGGTGGCCAACCTGTTGGCGCAGACCGTGCGCCGTGCCTGGGACCTGGAAAAGGAGCGCCAGGCGCTGACCGATGAGCGGGACCGTCTGCGCCGGGAGGTGCGCAGCGGGTATCACCTGGATAACGTGGTGGGACATTCCCGGGAGATGCGCCGGGTGTTCGAACAGGTGCGTCAGGTGGCCAAGTGGCATACCACGGTGTTGATCCGGGGGGAGACCGGCACCGGCAAGGAATTGATCGCCAATGCCATCCACTACAATTCTTCCCGGGCCAATGGTCCCTTCATCAAGCTCAACTGCGCCGCCCTGCCGGATAACCTGCTGGAAAGCGAGTTGTTCGGCCACGAAAAGGGGGCCTTTACCGGTGCCGTGGCCCAGCGCAAGGGGCGCTTCGAGCAGGCCGACGGCGGTACCATCTTCCTGGACGAGATCGGCGAGATCTCCCAGGCCTTTCAGGCCAAATTGCTTCGGGTGTTGCAGGAAGGTGAGTTTGAGCGGGTAGGAGGTACCCGTACCCTCAAGGTGGATGTGCGGGTGGTGGCGGCCACCAACCGCAATCTGGAAGACGAAGTGGAGCAGGGGGAGTTTCGCGAGGATCTGTATTACCGCCTCAACGTGATGCCCATCTTCCTGCCCGCCCTGCGCAAGCGCACTGAGGACATCCCGGATCTGGCCCGTTTCCTGGTGGGCAAGCTGGCCAGGGCGCAGGGGCGCCCCCTGGATATCACCGATGGTGCCATCCGCACCCTGATGCGCCATGACTGGCCGGGCAACGTGCGTGAGCTGGAAAATTGCCTGGAACGGGCGGCCATCATGAGTGAGACGGGAAGTATCGATCTGGATGCGATCCAGCTCACGGGGCTGGAAGAGAAGCTGCCGTCGGCGCGCAAGGCCGTCGCCCCGCCTCCGGAAACGGATCTGGATGATCCGGAGCTGGACGAGCGGGAGCGGGTGATCGCCGCCCTGGAACAGGCGGGCTGGGTGCAGGCCAAGGCGGCCCGTCTGCTGGGGATGACCCCGCGCCAGATCGCCTATCGGATCCAGACCCTGAAGATCCGCGTCAAGCAGTTCTGAGACCGGCCGGCAACCTGCTGATGCCCGTTCCCTTTTCTGGTACGCTTGGCGACTCGGTTCACCAGGCTGGCCTTCATGCGCACCCGTATCAAGATCTGCGGCATCACCCGACCTGAGGACGCCCGGGCCGCCGTGCAGGCGGGCGCGGACGCCCTCGGGCTGGTGTTCTACGCGCGCAGCCCGCGCGCTGTCACCCCGGACCAGGCCCGCGCCATTGCCGCCGTGGAAGCCCCGTTCGTCACCCGGGTCGGCCTGTTCGTGAATGCCGATGCCCAATGGGTGCGCCAGGTGCTGGCTCAGGTCAGCCTGGACCTGCTGCAGTTCCATGGGGACGAACCCCCCGATTACTGCGAGTCCTTCGGCCACGACTACCTCAAGGCCATCCCCATGGCCGAGCCTGTGGCCGTCGGCGAGTACATGGATCGTCATCCCAGGGCTCTGGGCTTTCTGCTGGACAGCCATGGCGCCGGCCAGGTGGGCGGGACCGGCAAGACCTTCGACTGGTCCAACTGGCCTACCCGGGCAACGCGCCCCCTGGTCCTGGCCGGTGGACTCCATCCGGACAACGTGGCCGCAGCCGTGCAACAGACCTGCCCCTGGGCGGTGGACGTGAGCAGCGGCGTGGAGTCGGCCCCGGGCCTGAAGGACCCGGAACGCATGACCCGATTCATCAGCGAGGTAGTACGTGTCGACCGTGATCAAGCCTGAACAGACGCCGGACTGGCGCGCCTTCCCGGATGCCCGCGGGCACTTCGGACCCTATGGCGGCCGTTTCGTTTCCGAGACCTTGATGGAACCCCTGCTGGAGTTGCAGGAGGCCTATCAGCGTTATCTCCAGGATCCCCAGTTCCTGGATGAGCTTGACCGGGATCTGGCCCATTACGTGGGGCGTCCCAGCCCCCTCTATTTGGCCGAGCGCCTGACTCGGGAGCTGGGTGGGGCCAGGGTCTATCTCAAGCGGGAAGACCTCAATCACACCGGTGCCCACAAGGTGAACAACACCATCGGCCAGGCCCTGCTGGCCAAGCGAATGGGTAAGACCCGCATCATCGCCGAGACCGGCGCCGGTCAGCACGGCGTGGCTACCGCCACCGTGGCGGCCCGCCTGGGGCTGGAATGCGTGGTCTACATGGGCGCCGAGGACATCCAGCGCCAGGCCCCCAACGTCTATCGCATGCGCCTTTTGGGTGCCCGGGTGGTGCCGGTCACCTCCGGTTCCCGCACCCTCAAGGATGCCCTCAACGAGGCCATGCGGGACTGGGTCACCCACGTGGACAACACCTTCTACATTATCGGCACCGTGGCCGGCCCCCATCCCTATCCCGCCATGGTGCGGGATTTCCAGGCCATCATCGGCCGCGAGGCCCGCGAACAGTACCAGGCGGCCGAAGGCCGGCTGCCCGATGCCCTGGTGGCCTGTGTGGGCGGCGGTTCCAACGCCATCGGTCTGTTCCATCCGTTCCTCGCCGACGAGGGGGTGGCCATGTACGGTGTGGAGGCCGCCGGTGACGGCATCGACACCGGGCGCCATTCCGCACCCCTGTGCGCCGGCAAGCCCGGTGTGCTGCACGGCAACCGCACCTATCTGATGGAGGACGAGGACGGTCAGATCATCGAGACCCACTCCGTCTCCGCCGGTCTGGATTACCCGGGGGTGGGTCCCGAGCATGCCTGGCTCAAGGATGTGGGTCGGGTGCAGTACGTGCCCATCACCGACCGCGAGGCCATGGAGGCCTTCCACCGCCTGACCCGCACCGAGGGCATCATCCCGGCCCTGGAATCCAGTCACGCCATTGCCTATGGCCTCAAGCTGGCGCCTACCCTGGACCCGGCGCAGGGCATCATCATCAATCTGTCCGGTCGGGGCGACAAGGACATCAATACCGTAGCCCGTCTGGAGGGGATCGAACTGTGAGCCGCATCGCCGCCCGTTTTGAAGCCCTTAAGGCCCGGGGTCGAAAGGCCCTGATCCCCTATATCACCGCCGGTGACCCGGAGCCGGGCAACACCGTGCCCCTGATGCACGAGATGGTGACCGCCGGTGCCGACATCATCGAACTGGGGGTGCCCTTTTCCGACCCCATGGCCGACGGCCCGGTGATCCAGCAGGCCTGCGAGCGGGCCCTGAAACACCGTACCAGCCTGCGCAAGGTGCTGGAGATGGTGCGTGAGTTCCGTCGCGACAACATCGAGACCCCGGTGGTCCTCATGGGCTATCTCAATCCGGTGGAGATCATGGGCTATGAGACCCTGGCCGAAGATGCCGCCCGGGCCGGCGTGGACGGTGTGCTGACCGTGGACCTGCCGCCGGAAGAGAGCGCGGAGTTGGCCGGCGCCTTGAAGCGCCACGGTATTGACCCCATCTTCCTGCTGGCGCCCACCAGCCATGAGGGGCGCATTCGCAGCGTGAGCGAAGTGGCTGCCGGGTTTGTCTATTATGTCTCCCTGAAGGGCGTCACCGGGGCGGCCACCCTGGATGTGGATGCCGTGGCGGAGAAGCTGGCCCTGATCCGTCGCCAGACCGCGCTGCCGGTGGGCGTGGGTTTTGGTATCGGCGATGCCGAAGCTGCCGCCAAGGTGTCCCGGATCGCCGATGCCGTGGTGGTGGGCAGTGTCCTGGTCAAGCGTATTGCGGCCAATGTCGATGATCCCGCCGCCGGGCGTCGCGAAGTGGCCCAGGTGCTGGCCGACATGCGCCGCGCCATGGATCAGGCCACCACCACGACCCCAGCCTGAGCCGGGATCCCGATTCATTCATCAAAACGTTGACGATCGCCCATGAGCTGGTTTGAAAAACTTGTTCCTTCCCGGATCCGCACCGACGCCACCAACAAGCGGGCGGTGCCCGAAGGCCTGTGGCTGCGCTGTGACGGCTGTTCCGCCACCCTGTATCGCCCCGAGGTGGAGCGTAATCTGGAGGTCTGCCCAAAGTGCGGTTTCCACATGCGCATCAATGCCCGGCGGCGCCTGGAGGCCTTTCTGGACGAAGGCGAGCGCCGGGAGATCGGTGCTCAGATCGAACCGGTGGACATGCTGAAATTTCGTGACAGCAAGCGCTACAAGGATCGCTTGGTAGCGGCCCAGAAGACCACGGGCGAGAAGGATGCCCTGCTGGTTCTGCAGGGCCAACTGTTCGGCATGCCGGTGGTGGCGGCGGCCTTCAACTTCAATTTCATGGGTGGCTCCATGGGCTCGGTGGTGGGCGAGCGCTTCGTGCGTGGCGTCAATGCCGCCATTGAGGCCCGCTGCCCCATGGTCTGCTTTTCCGCCAGTGGCGGCGCCCGCATGCAGGAGGCCTTGTTCTCCCTGATGCAGATGGCCAAGACCAGCGCCGCCCTGGCGCGCCTGAAGGAAGAGGGGCTGCCCTTCATCTCCGTCATGACCGACCCCACCATGGGGGGCGTGTCCGCCAGTCTGGCCATGCTGGGTGATGTCAACGCCGCCGAACCCGGTGCCCTGATCGGGTTTGCCGGTCCCCGGGTGATCAAGCAGACCGTGCGCGAGACCTTGCCGGAAGGCTTCCAGCGGGCCGAGTTCCTGGTAGAACACGGGGCGGTGGATCTCATCATCGATCGCCGGCAGATGCGGCCCCGCCTGGGCAAGCTGCTGGCCATGCTGACCCATCAGCCCGCCCCGGACGTGCCTGTACCGGTGGAGGAAGAAGAGCAGGCGGAGGGCGGTGCGGCAGAGAGCGGCCATGGCGCGGCGGATGGCGGTAGTGAAACGGGTACCCAGCCTTCGCCCCAGGGGCAGGGTAGCTGATGACCGCCCCGGCCATGGCCCGGTCGCGTCACCCCACGTTGGCGGCTTGGCTGGCCTGGCAGGAACAGGCCCATGCCCGGCCCATTGACCTGGGCCTGGACCGGGTGGCCCAGGTGGCCGATCGGCTGCAACTCAGGCCTGCCGGCGTCCCCGTCATCACCGTCGGCGGGACCAATGGGAAGGGCTCCACGGTGGCCATGCTGGAGGCTATTTACCAGGCGGCGGGATATCGGGTGGGCTGCTATACCTCGCCCCACCTGATCCATTACAACGAGCGCATCCGCATCGACGGCCTGCCCGTGCCGGACAGTCCCATCTGTGAGGCCTTCGAGGCCATTGATCGGGCCCGGGGCGAGATCAGTCTCAGCTATTTCGAATTCGGCACCCTGGCCGCCCTGTGGCTGTTCCACCGCGAACGGGTGGACGTGATGGTGCTGGAAGTGGGGCTGGGCGGGCGCCTGGACGCGGTCAATATCCTGGATGCGGACGTGGCTGTGGTCACCGCCGTGGGGATCGATCATCAGGCCTTTCTGGGGGATGATCGGGAGTCCATCGGGTTTGAAAAGGCCGGCATCTTCCGGCCGGGCCGGGTCGCCGTCTGCGGTGACGCCGATCCCCCCGGCCGCTTGCTGGCCCATGGCGCCCGGATCGGGTCCCGTCTGTTGCTGGCCGGGCGGGACTTTGCCCCGCTGACCGGATTGCGCATGGACACATGGCAATATCGGGGTGCGGGCCTGGTCCTGGAGGGTTTGCCTGCGCCCGCACTGTCCGGCGGTGTGCAGTATCGCAACGCCGCATCGGCGATCACGGCGGTGCTGTCCTTGCGTGAACGCCTGCCCGTGACGCAGGAGGCGGTCGGTCAGGGATTGACCGCAGCACGCCTGCCCGGCCGTTTTCAGTTGCTCCAGGAAGCCCCGGCGCTGTGGGTGGATGTGGCCCATAATCCCCAGGGCGCGGAAAGCCTGGCTATGAATTTGCTTGGCGTGCCCTGCCGGGGCCGTACCCTGGCGGTCATGGGCGTGATGGCCGACAAGGATGTCCACGGCATCGTGCAGCCCTTGCTGGATGTCATGCGCGGATGGCATGTGGCGGCCCCCCGCACGGAACGCGCCCTGGGGGCTTCGCAACTGGCAACCTGCCTGGCGACACTGACGCAGCAACCGGTGCAATCCCATGGGTCGGTGATCCAGGCCTGTCAGGCGGCGCTGGCGGAGGCGGGACCCGAAGACCGGGTAATCGTTTTTGGCTCCTTCTATACGGTGGCCGAAGTGCTTCAAGGGGATTTTTCCGGTCCGCCACGCTGACCCATCATGGGTTATGATTGGGTATATGCCCATATCGGCCGGAATTTTCAGGCACCTTCAAGGTCTTTTCCATGTCTGGCCAATCCACCAACACCAACCAGGAGTACAATCCGTGACCCAGATCGATATCGGTATCAAAGAACAGGACAGAGTCGAGATTGCCGAAGGCCTCAAGCGCCTGCTGGCCGATTCCTACACCCTCTATCTGCAGACCCACAATTTCCACTGGAACGTGGTGGGTCCCCAGTTCCGTGACCTGCACCTGATGTTCGAGGAGCACTACACCGAACTGGCCACCGCCGTGGATGACATCGCCGAGCGCATCCGCGCCTTGGACGTGCCCGCGCCGGGAACCTACAAGGAATTCGCCCGCCTGAGCAGCCTCAAGGAAGTGGAAGGCGTGCCTCCCGCCAAGGAGATGGTGGATCTGCTGACCGTAGGCCATGAGCAAGTGGTGAAGACCTGCCGCGACGTGCTCAAGCTCTCCCAGGAAGCCGGTGACGAATCCACCTCTGCGCTGGCCTCCGATCGCATGCGCACCCACGAAAAGACCGCCTGGATGTTGCGTGCACTGAACAAGTAAGACCGCACCCGGGTCCCTCGGGCGTGCCGAGGGACCCGGTGCTTGTGCGGTCGGCATGAATTTTCCCTTCTTTTTCCTTCAAAGTTCCGCATCACCCCTCCCGCGTCATTTCCATGGCAATCGCCCTTTGTCTTTTTGTGCCAATTAGGGGAACATTACGCCCTTGATCTGGGAATGGGTCCCCGGGGCCGGCTGGGCCGGGATCCATATGGGGTATCTCTCAACGCTCGGCGTTGACCCGGTGCATGACCGGGCCAGGGCGGAGCCTCATCCCGGCATGGGCGCCGCTTGCGGCGGTTGCCCGGCCGCTACCTTAAGGCAGAACAGACAGACTATGGCTTTGACGTTTCCGTTTTCAGCGATTGTCGCGCAGGACGAGATGAAACTCGCCCTCCTCATCTCTGCCATCGACTCCAGTATCGGCGGTGTGCTGGTATTCGGGGATCGAGGCACGGGTAAATCCACCACGGTACGTGCACTGGCTGCGTTGTTGCCCCCCATGGAGGCGGTCGTCAATTGCCCCTATGGCTGCGCTCCGGAAAAGCGGGCCGGCCTGTGCGGCGTCTGTGAAGGCCCCGGTGCCAAGGACAAGCCCAAGAGCCGCAAGGTGCCGGTGCCCGTGGTGGACATGCCCCTGGGTGTGACCGAGGACCGGGTGGTGGGTGCCCTGGATCTGGAGCGGGCCCTCACCCAGGGTGAGAAGGCCTTCGAGCCGGGCCTGCTGGCCCGCGCCCACCGCGGCTTCTTGTACATCGACGAGGTCAACCTGCTGGAAGACCACTTGGTGGACCTGCTGCTGGACGTGGCCGCCTCCGGCGAGAACGTGGTGGAGCGTGAAGGCCTGAGTATCCGTCACCCCGCCAAGTTCGTGCTCATCGGCAGTGGTAACCCGGAAGAGGGTGAACTGCGTCCCCAGTTGCTGGACCGCTTTGGTCTGTCCGTCGAGATCACCACCCCCACCGACCTGCCCACCCGTATCGAAGTGGTGCGTCGCCGTGATGCCTTCGAGAAGGACCCGGAAGGGTTTACCCAAAAGTGGAAGCGCCATGACGCCAAGCTGCGCAAGCAGATCGTTGACGGTCGTGCCCTGCTGCCTGAAGTGGTGGTCCCCGATGCCGCCCTGGAGCGGGCCGCTCAGCTGTGCCTGAAACTGGGTACCGATGGTCTGCGCGGCGAGCTGACCCTGATCCGCGCCGCCCGCGGCCTGGCCGCCTTTCTGGGTGACAGGGAAGTGACCGACGCGCATCTACGGCGTATCGCGCCGCCGGCCCTGCGTCATCGTCTGCGCCGTAATCCGTTGGACGATGCGGGTTCCACGGTGCGTGTGGAGCGGGCCATCGCGGAAATGTTCGACGCATGACCGATCTGCGCGCACCCGAACTGACACCGTGGGCGGCGGCCGCCATTGCGGCCGGTCTGTTTGCCGTCGATCCGGCCGGTTGCGGTGGTCTGGTGCTGCGTGCTCACGCCGGCCCGGTCCGTGAACGCTGGCTGGAACAGCTGCGTCAGCTGCTGCCGTCGACCTCTCCTATGCGCCGTCTGCCGCTGCACATCGCCGATGGCCGTCTGCTGGGCGGGCTGGATCTGGCCGCGACCCTCAAGGCCGGCAAGCCCATCGCCGAGCGTGGGCTGCTGGCGGAATGTGACGGTGGTGTCGCGGTGGCGGCCATGGCTGAGCGCCTGACCGTGGCCACCGCCGGTCGTATCGCCGCGGTGATGGATTCCCATGAGGTCCTGCTGGAGCGGGACGGCCTGGGTCTGCGGGTGCCCACCCGATTCGGGGTAGTGGCCCTGGACGAAGGTGTCACCGATGACGAGGTGGTGCCGGTGGTGCTTACCGACCGGCTGGCCTTCCAGGTGGATATCGTGCCCGTGGGTATCCGGGATGTGGACGAGCCCTTCTGGACCGTGGACGACATCGTTGCCGCCCGCAATCTGCTGCCTCAGGTGGAAGCGGGAGACTCGGTGCTGGAGGCCCTGTGCGGGGCCGCCATGGCGCTGGGGATCGCTTCCCTGCGCATCCCGTTCCTGGCCCTGAGGGTGGCCCGTGCGGCCGCCGCCCTGGATGGCCGCACCCAGGTCTCCGACGAAGACGCCACCCTGGCCGGGCGGTTGGTGCTGGCGCCGCGAGCCACTCGACTACCGCCCATGGAGCCGCCGGAGGATCAGCAGGAGGAGGCGCCACCGCCGGAG
>NZ_JAJNQM010000002.1:0-106931 GCF_022227785.1 Ectothiorhodospira lacustris
CCATTGCCTTTACCGTCACTGCCCAGGTATCCCCCGTGATCGAAGATCCCACCGCCCCCATCGATTTCCCCGCCATGCCCGATGCCGGTCCCCGCAAGGCCCGGGCGCTGATGATTCAGGGCACCAGCTCCGACGTGGGCAAGAGCCTGCTGGTGGCCGGTCTGTGCCGGGCCTATACCCGCCGGGGCCTGAATGTGCGGCCCTTCAAGGCCCAGAACATGAGCAACAACGCCGCCGTCACCCGGGACAGCGACCTGCCGCCGGGGCCTGACGGACAGATCCCCCGCGGAGAGATCGGTCGCGCCCAGGCCCTGCAGGCCCGGGCCTGCGGCGTGGAGCCCTCCATCCACATGAATCCGGTACTGCTCAAGCCCCAGACCCTGATCGGCTCCCAGGTGGTGCTGCGGGGGCGGGTGCTGGGCAACTGCCGGGCCAAGGTCTACCACAAGATGAAGCCCCAACTGCTGCCGGCGGTGATGGACAGTTTCCACCGCACCGCCGCCCAGGCGGATCTGGTGTTGGTGGAAGGGGCCGGCAGCGGCGCCGAGGTGTACCTGCGCAAGTCCGACATCACCAACATGAAGCTGGCGCAGCTGGCCGATCTGCCGGTGGTGATCCTGGGAGACATCGACCGGGGCGGCGCCCTGGCCGCCATCGTCGGCACCCATGCCCTGCTCAACGAATCCGAGCAGGCCCGGGTGGTGGGCTACATCATCAACAAGTTCCGGGGCGACCTCTCCCTGTTCGAGCCCGCCTGCGAACTGATGACCGAGCGCACCGGCTGGCCCTCGCTGGGGGTGCTGCGCTGGTTCGAGGGAGCCACCCGCCTGCCGGCGGAAGACTCCCTGGCCCTGGAACGCCCCGCCGACGGGGAGGGGCGGGGTCTCAACATCGCCGTCCCCCAGCTCTCCCGGGTGGCCAACTTCGACGACTTGGACCCGCTGGCGGCGGAACCCGGGGTGAGCGTGCGCTGGGTGAAGCCGGGCAATCCCATCCCCCGGGATACCGACGTGATCATCCTGCCCGGCTCCAAGGCCACCCGCGCCGACCTGGAGGTACTGCGACGGGAAGGCTGGGACATCGACATCCTCTCCCACGCGCGCCAGGGCGGCCGGGTGGTGGGCCTGTGCGCCGGCTTCCAGATGCTGGGCAGGGTGGTGCGGGACCCCCGGGGCATCGAGGGTGAACCGGGAGAAACCCCCGGGCTGGGCCTGCTGGACGTGGAAACGGAGATCGGCGCCGAGAAAAAGCTCATTGAACTGGACGCCCGGGACACCCTGAGCGGTTGCCGGGTCACCGGTTACGAGATGCACATGGGGCGTACCCACGGCCCCGGTCTGGAACGGCCCTGGCTGATGCTGGACGACGGCACCGGCAGCCCACGCCCGGAAGGCGCGGTGTCCACCGACGGCCGGGTCACCGGCGGCTATGTCCACGGCATCTTCGGGGATGACGGCTTCCGTGCCGCCTGGCTGTCACGGGTGGGCGCCCAGGCCTCCGCCCTGGATTACGAGGCGCGGGTGGAAGCGGCCCTGGAGGCACTGGCGGATCACTGCGAGGAGAACCTGGACCTGGATGCCCTGCTGGCCCTGGCCGGATAAAATCCGGGATCAAGCCCCTGGCGCGCTCAGATCCGGGGCATATACCCGGACCCGATCGGCGCCACCCTGCTTGGCGTGGTACATGGCGATGTCGGCATGCTGCGCCAGCTCCCGGCTGTCCCCGCCATGCTCGGGATAAAAGGCGATGCCGATGCTGGTGGAGACACTCAGCTCCAGCCCGTTGATGTGGAACGGTTCCTGGAGGGACTGCCGGATGTTTTCCGCCACCATCAGGGCATGCTCCATCTGCCGGATCTCCGGCAGCATGACGATGAACTCGTCGCCGCCGATACGGGCCACCATGTCGGCTTCACGCACGGAGGACACCAGACGGCGCGCCACCTGCTGCAGCACCAGATCGCCGACGGCATGGCCATGGGTGTCATTGATCGGCTTGAACTTATCCAGATCGAGGAACATCAGGGCCAGCATCCTGCCCACGTCCCGTGCCCTGCCCATGGCCTGGTCCAGGTGACTGAACAGCAAGGCCCGGTTGGGCAGGGCGGTGAGCCCATCATGATGGGCCATGTGCATGATCCTGACCTCGTCCTGCTTGCGCACAGTGATATCGTGGGCGATACCCAGCATGCCGATGATGGTCCCGTCCTTGTCAAACAGGGGAGAGGCATTGGTGACATGCCAGCGCCAGTCGGCGGCACCGGCACCATACCGTACCCGATATTCCTGCCCGCTCTGCTTGCTTCGGGTGGCCAGCAGCCGCTCCAGAAAGGCCTGACAGGCAGGCAGGTCGTCGGGATGCACGATGGCCGAGAAATGGCCGCCCAGGAAATCTTCCGGCTCCTGTGCCAGGAGCTCGCGGATGTTGGGTGAAAGGTACTGGAAAATACCATCCAGATTCAGGGTATAGATGACGTCGTTGGCGTCCTCGACGAAGGTCCGGAATTTCTCCTCGTTGATGCGCAGTTGTGTCTCGGCGGCCTTGCGCCGGGTGATGTCGTTCCAGGTTACATGCAGCAGCGGTCGTTCCTCATACTGAATGGCCGTCAGCATGAGCAGGGCGTCGAAGGGCTGCCCATCTCCACGCAGACATTGCCATTCGCATTCATGCCCGCCCAGGGTCAGGGTCTGACGTCGCATGTCCCTGGCGTGGTCGATGGACGGACGGCCATCGGGTTGCGTCGGCGACGTGAAATCGGTCAGCGGTCGACCGATGAGCTGCTCGGGTTGCTGCAGGTGAAACAACGCCAGAGCCGCCGGATTGGCCGCGGTGAAAAAACCGGCCTGATCCATCAGGGTCAGCGGCTGACGGGATTCCTCGAACAGGATGCGAAAGCGACGCTCACTGGCGGCAAGGATCTGCCCCGTGCGTTCGTGAGTCATCACGATCACGCCGAGGGCCAGCAGGATCATGGCCAGCAACCCCGCCTGAAAGGTCAGCACTTGCAAGGCGTTGGCCTGCAGGATGCTTGTCATCCTGTCCATGCTCCCCAGGCCCGCCATGATCGCCCGGATGCCGAGCAGAACCAGGAGTACCGCCAGGCCGATGACGATGATGACCTGTCCGCGCCCCGGTGTATCGTGACGATTGCGCAGCACCATGAACAGGATCACGACCGTCTGACACGACAGGAGTATGGCCACCAGGATGACTCGGCCCGGAAGGTTGTCCAGCAGGGACAAAAGCCCCATCAGCATGATGGGCAGCGGAACCCAAAGGATCCAGCGGGGCAATGGTCGCTGATAGAATCGTTGAAACCCCTCGCCAACCAGGGCCAGCCAGGCGGCCACCATCACGTTGGATGCCACCAGCAGGAGGGGGTGACCGGCATGGGCATGCCAGATGAAGCCCAGGTAGGCACCGGCATTGACCAGCGCCGCCAGGGACCAAGGTCCCATGGCGGCGTGTCCGGGCCGATCGGCCATGGACACCATGGCCACCGCCAGCAGAATGTTGGTCAGTGCAATGATCAGGAATAGTGTCGGGATGTCCATGTCAGCTTTCCAAGGCCGTGACCCGAGCGATCATCGGTACCTGATGATTGAAAACTCAAATGCCCTGCAGCGGCGATACTGCGGCAACCGATCGATAAAGGCAAAAGCGCACTTCATCACACGGCGCCCGTTTGGGTACCATCAGGTATCATCAAACTCCGGATGCTCCGGCCATCACTGACGGACAATCAATCCAGCGGATGCCAAAAATCCATTTTTCTCCCTGCGGCGACAGCCCGGCCCGCGCCCGCATCCTCATGATCCAGGGCACCAGCGCCGACGTGGGCAAGAGCCTGCTGGTGGCGGGCCTGTGCCGGGCCTACACCCGCCGGGGCCTGACCGTGCGGCCCTTCAAGGCCCAGAACATGAGCAACAACGCCGCCGTCACCATCGATGCGGACGCCCCGCCGGACCCGGGCGGCGGCCCCGCCCGAGGGGAGATCGGCCGTGCCCAGGCCCTGCAGGCCCTGGCCTGCGGCGCCCCTTGCTCGGTGCACATGAATCCGGTCCTGCTCAAACCCCAGAGCGATCTGACCAGTCAGGTGGTGCTGCGCGGCCATGTGCTCGGGAACTGGGCCGCCGCGGACTACCAGGACCTCAAGCCCGGCCTCATGCCCGCCGTCCTCGACAGCCTGCAACGTCTGGCCGCCGAGGCGGACTTGGTGCTGGTGGAAGGGGCCGGCAGCGGCGCCGAACGCTATCTGCGCGCCCGGGACATCACCAACATGGGGCTGGCGGAAGCGGCGGATATCCCCGTGGCCCTGCTGGGGGAGGACGCCCGGGGCGGCATGACCGCCTCGGTGCTGGGGGCACACCTGCTGTGGACCGCCTCGGAACGGGGCCGGGTGAGCGGCTACATCGTCAATCGCTTCCGTGGCGACCCGCGGATTTTCGATCCCGCCCGCGAGGACATGACCGGGGCTACCGGCTGGCCCTGCCTGGGCCTGGTACGCTGGTTCGACGGCGCCGCCCGGCTGGCCCAGGAGGATTCCCTGGCCCTGGAGCAGCGCCATGCCCGCCCGGGGCCGGGTCTGCTGATCGCCGTGCCCCGGCTGTCCCGCATCGCCAACTTCGACGACCTGGACCCGCTGGCGGCAGAGCCGGGGGTGAACCTACGCTGGGTCAACCCCGGCGAGCCCATCCCCCGGGCCGCGGACGTGATCCTGCTGCCCGGCTCCAAGGCCACCCGCACCGACCTGGGGATGCTGCGGCGGGAGGGCTGGGACATCGACATCCTGGCCCACGTGCGCCAGGGGGGCGGCGTGGTGGGGCTGTGCGCCGGCTACCAGATGCTGGGCAGGGTGGTGCGGGACCCCCAGGGTCTGGAAGGTCCGCCCGGCGACACGCCAGGCCTGGGACTGCTGGATCTGGAGACCACCATCACCCCGGACAAGCGCCTGCTGGACCTGGATCGGCTGGACCGGCGCAGCGGCCAGCGGGTGCAGGGCTACGAGATGCACATGGGACGCACCACGGGGCCGGGACTGGCCCGACCCTGGCTTATGCTGGATGAGGGGCCGGAGGGGGCGGAGTCCGCCGATGGCCGGGTCATGGGGGCCTATGTGCATGGCCTCTTTGCCGGGGACGGATTCCGCAGCCACTGGCTCAAGCGCATGGGGGGCGCGGCCGGCGACCTGCACTACGCCCGACAGACCCAGGCCACCCTGGACGCCTTGGCGGCGCAGCTGGAGGAGGACCTGAACCTGGATCAACTCTGGAACATCAGCCGCCCCATGGGCGCACCACCCCCGCCATGAACGACGTCCTGGTCATCGGTGGCGGCATCGCCGCCTTCTGTGCCGCCCTCGCCGCCCGCCGGGCCGGTGCCTCGGTGCAACTGGTGGACAGCGCCCCCCGTCACCTGCGAGGGGGCAACGCCCGTCACTCCCGCAACTTGCGCCTGGTCCACGACACGCCCTCTCCCCTGTTCCCGGGTCGTTATACCGCGGCGGAGTTTCTCACCGACCTGCGCCGGGTCAGCGGCGGCCACATGGATGAAGACCTTGCCCGCCTGATGGCGGAACGCTCCCGGGAACTGCCCGACTGGCTGCAGGCCCAGGGGGTGGGATTCCAGCCCACCAGTGGCGGCATGATCCCCTGGTCCTGCAAGACCGCCTTTTTCCTGGGCGGCGGCAAGGCCATGATCAACGCCCTCGGCCGCACCGCCGAGGACCTGGGTGTGGAAATCCTGCATGACACGGAAGTGCTGGATGTGCAGCTCCAGGCCGCCGATACCCATCACCTCCCGGCCCGCCGAGGACATGAATCACTGACCCTGTCGGCCCGCACCGTAGTGATCTGCAGCGGCGGCTATCAGGCCAACCCCGCGGCCCTGTCCCGCACCTGGGGCGAGTCGGCCGCCGGTTTCCTGGTCCGGGGTACGCCCCATGTCCGGGGTGAGATCCTGCTGTCCCTGTTGGCACAGGGTGCCCTGCCCGCCGGTGTCCCCGGGGCCTGTCATCTGGTGGCGGTGAATGCCATGGCCCCCGCCGCCGACGGCGGTATCGTCACCCGGGTGGACGGCATGCCCTGGGGCCTGGTGGTGGATCGGGACGGACGCCGTTTTCAGGATGAAGGGGCGGAGATCACCCCGCGCCGCTATTCCTTCTGGGGCCGCCGGGTGGCCCGGCTGCCCGGTGCCAGGGCTCACCTGATCCTGGACACGGCGGGACTGCGCCGGGCCCCGCCCGCCATCTATCCCACCCGCCGGGCGGATACCCTGGAGGGGCTGGCCCGGGCACTGGACCTGAACCCGGATATCCTGCGGGAGACGGTCGACCGCTACCATGGCGCCCTGCGGCCCGATGGCCCGGAGGACGGCCATACCGAGGGCCTGGACCCACCCAAGACGCGCTGCGCCCTGCCCCTGAACACCCCGCCCTTCCATGCCTGGACCATGGCCCCCGGCATCACCTTCACCTGCCACGGCCTGAAGGTGGATACCCGGGCCCGTATCCTGATGGCCGATGGTGAACCCTGCGATGGCCTGTATGCGGCGGGCATGATCATGGCGCCCAGCGTCCTGGGCACCGGCTATGTGGCCGGCGCCGCCCTGACTGTGGGTGCCGTGTTTGGCCGCATCGCCGGGAAGGAAGCCGCCCACCGGGTCCTGAAACTGCACCCCGAGGCAGAAAAGTGTCTGAATTGAGCCCCCCGGATTCTTCCGCAAGTCTCGCCGAGGCCCGCCGGGTGATGAACCTGTGCAACGTCTGCAGCTACTGCACCGGCTACTGCGCCGTGTTCCACGCCTCGGAACAGCGCCCGGACCTCACCCGGGACGACCTGCATTACCTGGCCAACCTGTGCCACAACTGCCGGGCCTGCTGGTATGCCTGCCAGTATGCCCCGCCCCACGAATTCGCCATCAACGTGCCCGCCACCCTGGCCCGGGTTCGCCACGACAGCTATCGCCGTTACACCTGGCCCAGCGCCTTCGCCGCCCTGCTGGCCCGCAGCGGTCCGGCCACCCTCATGGTGAGCCTGGTCGCCACCCTGCTGATCCCGCTGCTCACGTTGATACTGGTACCCTGGGACACCCTGTTTGCCGTACACCGGGAGGCTGGGGCCTTCTATCAGGTGATCCCCTGGGGGGTGATGACCACCGTGGCCCTGGTCACCCTGGGCACATCGGTGCTGGCCCTGGGGATCGGGGTAGCCCGTTTCCGGCGGGACATCGGCCGGGGCGCACCACCGGCCTCATCCTGGTGGCGGGCGCTGCCCCGGGCGGCGGCGGACCTGCTCACCCTGCGCAATCTGGACGGCGGGGGGGGCGGCTGCAATGACGTGGACGGGCGCTTTACCCAATGGCGACGGGGCTTTCACCATGCCCTGTTCTACGGCTTCCTGCTGTGCCTGGCCGCCACCACGGTGGCGGCCGGCTATCATCACCTTCTCGCCTGGGAGGCACCCTACCCCGTCTTTAGCCTACCGGTGTTGCTGGGCACGCTGGGCGGTATGGGCATGATGGTGGGAGCGGCCGGGCTGGTGTGGGTGAAACGGCGAGGGGATCCGGCGCCCACGGCGGCGGAAACCCTGCCGGCGGACTACGCCCTGCTGGGCCTGCTGTTCGCGGTGGCCGCCACCGGCCTGATGCTGCTGGCCCTGCGGGAGACCGCGACCATGGGTCTGTTGCTGGCCCTGCACCTGGGTACGGTACTGGGCTTCTTCCTGCTGGTGCCCTACAGCAAGTTCGTGCACGGAGCCTACCGGGGGGCGGCACTGCTGCGCCGTGCCATGGAGCAACACCACGGACCCGGAACCGCGGGTAAAGAAACGGATAAAGAGTAAGTACTCACATGCCGTTCGATACCTATGACGGCCGCCACACCTCGTAGCCGCAACTCCAGCAATGGTGCAAAGCTTCGCGGCCGGCACCCTCAGCCCGTTCCCGCAGCCGCCCCTTGACCGCGTACAGTCCCCGCAGGGTGCAACGGGGGCATTTCAGGGCATCCCCCTCCTGCTCCAGGGTCTCGGAACTTGCGCCGGCCTTGTCTTCGATGACGGCTTCACCGACCATGTCCGCCGACAGGCGGTTCAGATCGTCCCTGAGGGCGACGATGAGAGCATTGGCCTCGGGATTGCCGTCACCGACGGCGACCTGCAATTCATCCAGACGACGCTGCAGGGCGGAGAGGCGGTTGCGGATATCGCTCATGGGATCTCCTGGATGCGTTGGGCCGGCACTGATTGTTGAACGGCGGCATGCCGTGGGCAAGCCTTTCCTTGTCGGGGCTCAGATTTAATCCTTGTCCGGACACCGCCCTGGATTCCCGCTTACGCGGGAATGACGGATTCCCATTGACGGTTGACTCTCCTGCGAAAGCCCTCTGCCGTCACTCCCGCGAAAATCCTCTGCCGTCACTCCCGCGAAAGCGGGAGCCCAGAATCTTGATCCCACCGGATTCCCGCTTGCGCGGGAATGACGGCATCGGCGACGTGCTTATGCCCACCAAGGCCCCTGGATTCCAGGGTGCGCGGGAATGACAATGGCTTCCCGCCGGGAACTCACGCCCGATCGGAGGCGGTTTCCACCGCCTGGGTCACCACCTGCCGCAGGGTGTGATGACAGCGGACGATTTCGCCCAGCACCACGATGGCCGGCGCCTCCAGCCCCTCGCGGCGGATGGTCTCCAGCAACTCGCCCTTGGTGGTGATCACCACCCGCTCCTCCAGGGTGGTGGCGGAGGCGACCACCGCCGCCGGGAGCGTGTCGGCCATCCCGCCCTGCCCCAGACCGTCCAGGATGAAGGGCAGGTTGCGCAGGGACATGTACAGGATTACCGGCTGATTCAGGCGCCCCACCAGGGTCCAATCGATGCCGTCCGGCGTGGGCCGACTGCCGGCACCATGGCCGGTGGCCAGGAACAGGGCTTGGTTGACTCCGCGGCAGGTGGCCGGGATGCCCACGGCGCTCAGCCCCGCCAGCCCCGAGGTCAGCCCCGGGATGACCCGATGGGGGATGCCCTGGGCCACCAGTTCGGCCACCTCCTCGCCGCCACGACCGAAGATGAAGGGATCCCCGCCCTTGAGCCTCACCACCCGGAAGCCCCGCCGAGCCTGATCCACCAGGGTGGCGGTGATGTCGTCCTGATGGGTGGAGGGCCTGCCGCCACGCTTACCGGCAAAGATGCGCACCGCATCCGGACGGGCCAGGGCCAGGGTGCGGGGATCGATGAGGGCGTCATGCACCAGCACGTCCGCCTGCAACAGGGCCGACAGGGCGTGCAGGGTCAGCAGCCCGGGATCACCGGGGCCGGCCCCGACGATCCACACCTCCCCCTGCCGCAGCCGGGGCATGCCGGGCAGCAGGGTCCCCAGGGTGTCCAGGGCGGCCTCCGGGGACAGGGGGCGAGCGGGTGAGACTTCGTTCATCAGAATGCTCCGGGGCTGTCCGCTCACGACCCGTAACCGGGGCGATAACGGCGGACATAGTCCGTGTTGTACAGGGCACTTTCGCGAAAATCCTCACTGCCCAGGGCCGGCCCCACCAGAATCAGGGCGGTACGCTCGATGGGATCGGACCGGTGCATGGCCACGATGCCGGACAGGGTTCCCCGCAGCACCGTCTGATCCGGCCAGCTGGCACGGGCGACGATGGCCACCGGGCAGTCCTCGCCGTAGTGCGGCATCAGGGCCGCCACCACGTCCTCCAGACGGTGGATGGCCAGATGGATGGCCAGGGTGGCACCGGTGCGGGCGAAGTTTTCCAGGGTCTCGCCGGGCGGCATGGCGGAGGCACGGCCGGACATGCGCGTGATCACCAGACTTTGGGCCACTTCCGGCACCGTCAGTTCCCGCCCCAGCACGGCGGCGGCGGCGGCAAAGGCAGGCACGCCGGGAGTGAGGGTGTAGGGAATGCCCCGTCGATCCAGACGGCGCATCTGCTCGGCCACGGCGCTGTAGACGGACAGATCGCCGGAATGCAGGCGGGCCACGTCCTCCCCGGCCTCGTGGGCACGGACGTATTCCGCCTCAATGGCATCCAGATCCATCGGTGCCGTGTCCACCAGCCGCGCCCCGGGTGGGCAGTGTTCCAGCAGCTCCGCCGGCACGATGGAGCCGGCGTAGAGACACACGGGACAACGGGCCAGCAGGCGCGCGCCCCGCAGGGTGATCAGATCCGCCGCGCCGGGACCGGCGCCGATGAAGTGTACGGTCATCAATCAGTTCCTCTTTTCCACCGCCCATTGCACCACGGGCATGGCAGGACGAAAACCGTGCAGGCTGCCGACGGGTTCCAGACGTTCCACCGACAGACGAGTCAGGGTGCCGCCGTAACGCTGCCAGGACCGCTGGATGACCTGCTCCGTCTCCAGCACCACCACGTTCGCCACCAGGCGCCCCCCGGGGGCCAGTGCGGCCCAGCACTGGTCGATGACGGCCTCGTCGCGGGCACCGCCGCCGATGAAGATCGCATCCGGCCGGGGCAGATCCTTCAGCACCTCGGGGGCACGACCGACACGCACCTCCAGCCGGGGGACACCCAGGGCGACGGCATTGCGGGCCGCGCGGGCGGCCCGCTCCGGATGGCTGTCCACGGCAATGGCACGGGTGCCGGCGTGGGCCAGCAGCCATTCGATGCCGATGGAACCGGAACCCGCCCCCACGTCCCAGAGCAGTGCGCCGGCGTGGGGGCGCAGACTGGACAGGGTGACGGCGCGGATCTCCCGCTTGGTGATCTGACCATCGTGTTCGAACCACTCATCCGGCAGCCCCGGGGCCAGGGGGATGATGGGGGCATCCGCCGCCGCCAGTACCTCCAGTGCCAGCAGGTTCAGGGGCTGGACGTCCTGGAGATCGAAATCCCGCGCCGTGACATGACGCCGGCGTTCCCGTGGACCACCCAGGGCCTCCAACAAGGTCACGGCGGACTCACCGAAACCCCACCGGGTCAGGGCTTGGCAGATCTGCCCCGGCGAGTCCTGGTCGGCGGTGAGCACGAACAGGCGTGCCCCCGGCTGCAGGGCCGGCCGCAGGGTCTCCAGGGGACGGCCGGTGAGGGACACCACCGTACAGTCCTGCTGGGCCCAGCCCAGGCGGGCGGCGGCCAAGGACACGCTGGAGGGGTGAGGCAGGCAGCACATCTCCCGCGCCGGTAGATGCCGCAGCAGGGTGGTGCCCACACCGAAGAAAAAGGGGTCACCGGAAGCCAGCACCACCACCGGCAGTCCTCGCCGGGCGAGGATCCGGGGCAGGGTGTCGGACAGGGGCGAGGCCCAGGACAGTGCCTCTCCCCGGATCAGGGGTGCGGCCAGGGTCAGATGACGTGTGCCGCCGACCACCAGGACGGCCGCCCCGACCAGCGCGCGGGCAGCGGGGCTCATGGCCTCGACGCCCTCCTCTCCCAGGCCTATGATGCTCAACCAGGGACCAGGGGGATCGCCGGCCGGCTGATGGACGTGTTCACCGGTCATTGCAATCCCTGCCCCGGCAACATCCCGCGCCCTGCTCCGCCGGCCAAGGGGCTGGGCCTATCCATCCGTTCTGTCTGAAACGATCCATGACTCACATGCCCCTGCACATCCTGATCCTCGGCGGTACCGGAGAAGCCATGCAACTGGCCCGGGCCCTGGAAGGTGATGCACGCTTTGCCCCCACCTACTCGGTGGCCGGGCGCACGCAAAATCCCCGCCTGCCGGACCTGCCCTGCCGCAGCGGCGGCTTCGGGGGCCCCGACGGGCTGGCCGACTACCTGGGCAGGGAGGCCATCGAGGTACTGGTGGATGCCACCCACCCCTTTGCCGACCGCATGTCCACCCACGCCGTCGTGGCCGCGGCACGGACAGGCGTCGCCCTGCTGGCCCTGCGGCGCCCGGCCTGGATGCCCGGCCCGGAGGATCACTGGCACGGCGTGCCGGACATGGTCGCTGCGGTGCAGGCCCTGGGTACCCGGCCCCGGCGGGTATTTCTTACCATCGGGCAACTGGAACTGGCCCCCTTTTGCGAGGCGCCCCGGCACCGTTACATCATCCGCAGCGTGGATCTGCCCGCGGTGCGTCCACCGGACTGCCTGTGCATCACTGACCGCGGCCCCTTCCGGCTGGAAGATGAACTGCGCCTGCTGCAACAGCACCGTATCGACGCCCTGGTGACCAAGAACTCCGGCGGCGAGGCCACCTACGCCAAGCTGGAGGCGGCACGCCGGTGCGGCGTGGAAGTGATCATGGTGGAACGCCCATGGGTCCCGCCGGCCCCCGCCGAGGTGCCGGACCCGGAGGCTGCCCTGAGCTGGCTGGGCGCGCACTACGTCCGTTCCCGACCCACGCTACGGGGTGTGTAGATCCAGGGATCCCGGCCCGTGCGGGGGATCAGCCGGGTCTCGGCGTTGCCGACGATCACCAGGGTGCGCATGTCCGCCTGATCCGGTCTGGCCTGCGCCAGCGTGGTCACTTCCACCTGCTCTTCCGGACGACTCACGGCTCGGGCAAAGATCACTGGCACATGCCCGGGCAGGTGGCGACGCAGCAGCGCCAGGGCCTCGCCCAGCTGCCAGGGTCGCGCCTTGGAAATGGGGTTGTAGAAGGCCATGGCAAAACCACCCCGGGCGGCACATTCCAGGCGATGCAGGATGACGGTCCAGGGCTTGAGGTTGTCCGACAGGGACATGACGCAGAAATCATTCCCGAACGGCGCCCCCAACCGGGCACCGGCAGCCAGTACCGCGGACACCCCCGGATGAACCGTCACCTCCAGATCACGCCAGCCGGGTTCACCATGATCCATGGCCTCGAATACCGCGGCCGCCATGCCGAACACGCCGCCGTCGCCGGATGAGACCACGGCCACCCGCGCACCCTCGGCGGCCAACTGCAGGGCCAAGCGGGCGCGCATGATTTCCTCGCGATTGTCCGAGGCGTGGATCCGCTGGCCGCCCTCGGCGGCCACCCGCTCCACATAGGGGACATAGCCCACCAGGTCCGTGGCCTGGGCCAGGGCGTGAGCGGCGCGAGGGCAACGCAGGTCCTCGGCGCCGGGGCCAAGCCCGATGACATCCACACGACCGCTCATCGAACCCCCTGTCTGCCGGGTACCAGCACGATGGTGAAATAGGGAGCAGGCTGGTCTTCCGGGCACTCGGCAAGGCGTGCCACGCGTGCGCCTTCCATGGTCCCCCGCTCCACCAGCATGGCCCGCTCCAGTAGACCGGCCCGGGCCAGGGCGGCGCGGATACGGGGAAGATTACGGCCCACCTTCATGAAGACGGCAGCATCGGTACGACCCAGGTGAGACACCATGGCATCCTCCGAAAGGGTGCCGGGAATCACCGTGAGTACGTCATCGCCATGGGTGATGGGGGTGTCGGCCTGGGTCCAGCATCCGCTCATGCCGCTGATGCCCGGAACCACCTGCGCCGGGAAGCGATGGGACAGGCGATCATGCAGGTACATGTAAGAACCATAGAGGAAGGGATCACCCTCGCAGATCACCGCCACATCCCGCCCGCCCATCAGGCATTGAGCCACCTCTGCCGCCGCCTGGTCGTAAAAGTCGCTCATGTCCCGGGCATAACGGGGATCATGGATGGAGACCTCGGTGGTGAAAGGGTACTCCAGTCTCAGGATCTGCTGCTCCGGGCGCAGGTGGGGGCCAGCGATCCCCAGGGCTTGGCCGGTGCGACCCTGTTTGGCAAAGGTGGCCACCACCGGCGCCGCCTGCAGCAGACGCAGGGCCTTGAGGGTGATGAGCTCCGGGTCACCGGGACCCAAGCCGATGCCGAACAAGGTGCCGGAACCACTCATTCCTGCTCACTCGCCAGGGCATTGACGGCCGCCACGGTCATGGCGCTGCCACCCAAACGACCGTGGACGATCACGGATTCCAGACCCGGATACCCGGCCAGGGCTTCCTTGGACTCGGCGGCGCCCACGAAACCCACCGCCATGCCGATCACCAGGGCCGGCCGAGGCGCCCCCGCATCGATCAGCTCCAGCAGGTGAAACAGGGCGGTCGGCGCATTACCGATGGCCACCACGGCTCCGTCGAGCCGCTCACCCCACAGGTCCAGGGCCGCAGCGGAGCGGGTATTGCCGATCCGCCGCGCCAGTTCGGGGACACGGGGGTCATCCAGAGTGCAGATGATCTCGTTGTCCGCCGGCAACCGGGCGCGGGTAATGCCGTGGGCCACCATCTTGGCATCACAAAGAATGGGCTTGCCCGCCAGCAGGGCCGCCCTTCCCGCCTTGGCGGCATCGGACGTGAAGACCACCTGGGGCGCCAGTTCCACCATGCCGCAAGCATGAATCATGCGCACCACCACCCGGGCCTCGTCGGCACTGAAACCGTCCAGACGGGCCTCGCCGCGGATGGTGGCGAAGGATTTACGATAGATGGCCGCGCCATCCTTGATGTAGTCGTAGGTATGGGACATGGATCGAGTGTACTGCGTGAAGGGCAATGCCGGGGCGACCGGAGCGGGTGGGTAAGCTTAGCGGGTCGGGGTCCACGGGGCAATGCCCGGCTTGCCCGACACCGGCCATCGGCGGCGCCGGCTTTTTGAAGCCCGCGCATGCAAGCGCACTATAATCAGGCATACGATCCTGTCGCCCCCGATCCCGTCAACACTGACCAAGGCATGATCTTCAGGCCCGGAAAACCCTCACCATGCCGACCACTCCAGCCATGCCGCCGATACCATGCTCACAGGTTCCCAAAGGCACCGCGGACCGCTATCGGCGTCACAGGAACCGCATCGCCAGCCTGGTTTCACGCACGATGGCCATGCATCCCCGACATGATGAATTCAGCGGCGGGCACGGCGTGCGTTTGCTGGAATGCAATCATCGCAATCACGCGGCCTTCATGGCCGAGGTGCTGACGGCCAATGACTTTCAGCTGCTGGCGGAGACCCTGCCCTGGGTGTATGCCGCCTACCATCACCAGGGCGTGCATTTTGACTATTTTCCCGCCCAGTTCGAAGCCTGGACGCAGGCCATTCGCCTCACGCTCAGCGAAGACGATGCGGAACATCTCCTGCCCGTGTACCGCTGGATGGCCGACATTCATCCCGCGACCATCAAGGCCGCCCTGTCTCATCAGGCACGCAGGCTCCACGTCCCCGACCGGTACCGGGAGGAATACACCTACATCACTGCCAACCTGCTCCAGGGAAATTACCCGGATATCATCCGCCGTTGCAGAGAACTGCTGAGCCGCGGCATGTCCTACGGCGACATCCTGCAGGAACTGTTCTATCCCGCCATGGTGGATGTCGGGGCACGATGGGAAGACGGTGAGATTTCAGTGTCCATGGAGCACCAGACCACCGCCATGGCCTACGGCATCCTGTCTTCCCTTTACCATGATCTACCCTTTCCCGACATCCATCGCGGACACGCCCTGGTCAGCCCCGTTTCAAATGAGTTTCACGAAATGGGCGCCTGGATGCTGGCAACCAGCCTGGAACTGGATGGGTGGGACATCACCTTGCTGGGCGGCGATACACCCCGGGAACATCTGATCACGACGGCGGTGCAGCAACGCCCCAGATTTGTGGCCCTCTCGGTGACCCTGATCAGCAACATCCATGAAGCCCGATGTACCATCGAATACCTGCGGCAGGCCCTTGGACATGGCAGCACCACCCGCATCCTGATCGGTGGGCAGGCATTTCTCATGGCCCCCCGCCTGGCCGCATCCGTGGGGGCGGATGCTCTCCTGGAAAGTTGTGATGCGGCGGTCCGATGGGCACGAACCCTGGAGGCGGAAACCGATGAACCCACCAGTACTTGACCCCACCCTGCAGCCTGAACTGGCCCGAGCACTTCACAGCTATGTCATGGAATCCGGTCGCCTGGTGGTAGTGGAAGTGGACAGTGACGGCCGAATCAGGGATGCCAATGTCACGTTCCGCTCCCGCTTTGCCGGGTTTGCGGATGTGCGCGGCGAATCCCTGTCCCGGTTCCTGGCCAGCGGCGACGAGATCCCCGACATCGAACCGGGACTTGCCCACCGCACTGCCATCGCCCGGATATTCAATACCGTCATGGGGGGAGAAAACTACCTGTTCCATGCCTATCCGCTCAACGCCCACACACTACTGATCGGGGAGCCAGCCAAGACGGAAGACAGCGACGTGATCGGCCGCATGGGCAGCCTGGCGCTGGAAATGTCCCGCCTGGTCAGGGATCTTCGCAAGGCCAATCACGACCTGGCCATGGCCAACGAGCTGAATCAGCAACTGGCCCGCACCGACGCGCTGACGCACCTGGCCAATCGCCGGTATTTCATGGAGCGCCTTCAACAGGGCGTGGTCCAGGCTCAGAGTCGCCAGCATGCCCTGTCCATCCTGATGATGGACCTGGATCATTTCAAGCAGATCAACGACAGTTTCGGTCATTCCACCGGTGATGCGGTGCTGGCCGCCTTTGCGGAGCTGCTGCGCGCGCTGGTCAGGATTTCAGACCTGCCCGGGCGACTGGGGGGAGAGGAATTCGGACTTTACATGTTTGACGCCCATCGCCACGTAGCCGCGGCGGTGGCAGAACGCATCCGGGCAAGTACTTGGGAGCTTCGTCCCAGCGGGCTGGACCATCGGCTCGGTGTCAGTATCGGTATCGCCATGCTTGAGCCCGAAGAAGATGCGGAGGCACTGATGAGACGGGCCGATGCCGCGCTTTATCAAGCCAAGAATCAGGGCCGTAATCGGATCGTCATCGCAGGACCGGGGGCGGAGCAGGCGGCCGGCCGGGAAGAGAATGCATCAGGGAAGAAGTGACATGACCGACCGCACAGACCGCGGACGATAAAAATGTTCAGGAAGGGGGTTGCAATACCCGAGAGAATTGGTCAGTATTAGATCCAGACTCCCAAACGGAAGGTGGAGGAGCCTGGCGGTTCTCCGAATGATTGGCCTCTGCAAAAGTCACAATCATTCGTCGATCGAACCGACAGGTACTCCTCCACCTGCACTGCTAGTGCAGTACCGCTACTGCAAAGACCTTCTTAGTAGAAGGGTCTCCACATGAACACCAGGAAGTGAGCGGCGGCAGCCAGAACCATGAACACCGTGAAGGTGGTCTTGAACTGCTCGTGGAATTCCTTGGCTTGTTCTTCGGTCAGACCGGAGATGCTGTTGTCATTCATGATCTAGTCCTCTCTTACTCGGAAGCTTCGACGGCGCTGGCGTCAAAGGTCAGCGGGTTGTAGCTGTCGTTGGCGTACACGAAGGCGTGGACAGCCAGGGCAACGACCAGAACAGCCATCAGAATGGGCATCAGCCAGGTGCCGGGATTGACCACCAGCCACAGCTTCCAGTCGTCTTTGGGGTTGCTGGGCTTGCTTGCTCTGTATTCGCTCATTGATATTACCCTCTTGGTTTAAGCACGGATCCCTCTCGAGATCCGAACGTTCTTGCAAACATCAACTTCCGATGCAGCCCCGTCACGGTTCAGGGCCGGAAACCGGATCCTTGAAACCAACCGTAAGACTCGCTCTCCCGAATCCAACGCTCCGTCAGTCCCGATAATCCTGCATGGCTGACCTGCATGGCAGGGGCCGTAGTCAGGGTGTAAGTCTAGGCTGACGCGGCGGGATGTCAAGGTTTCGATACAGGCGGAAGCCCAGGAAAGACTCAAGACTCACAAAAGCTTGACCCGGGTCAACGAGTGAAGGCGTGAGGCAGCGGATCCGAGGGCCTGATACGGATGGACAGCATCCGCCGGGGCAGGTCATGATGCCTGCTCCCCCAGGACACCGGACTGTCCGATCCGCACAAGGAGGTCAAGCATGCCCATTACCGACTGGCCCGCATCCGAACGCCCCCGGGAAAAACTCATCGCCCGGGGCTCCGCCGCCCTTTCCGACGCCGAACTGCTGGCCATCTTCCTGCGCACCGGCGTGGCGGGCCGCACCGCCGTGGACCTGGCCCGGGATCTGCTCACCCGCTTTGGGGGCCTGCGCGCCCTGCTGCAGGCGGAGCGCAAGGACTTCTGTGCCGCCCACGGCCTGGGAGAAGCCAAATATGCCCAGCTCCAGGCCGTACTGGAGATGGGAAGACGACACCTGTCCGAGACGCTCCAGCGGGGCGATGCCATCACCAGCCCGGAGCATACCCGGCGCTATCTGAGCGCCCGCCTGCGGGATTATCCCTTCGAGGTCTTTGCCTGCCTGTTTCTGGACAATCGCCACCGGGTCATCGCTTTTGAGGAACTCTTCCGGGGCACCATCGACGGCGCCAGCGTCCACCCCCGGGAAGTGGTGCGGCGCGCCCTGGCCCACAATGCGGCGGCCGTCATCCTGAGCCACAATCATCCATCGGGGATCGCCGAACCTTCGCGGGCGGATGAGGCCATCACCCGGCGCCTGCAGGAGGCCCTGGGACTGATCGACGTGCGGGTACTGGATCACATCATCGTCGGCGACGAACTGGTGTCGCTGGCGGAGCGCGGCGTGATCTGAGACGACTTATCCATAGTCTTTTCAGAGCTTTGATGAGGCGAGAAAGGTTTAAGATAGGCCCGCCTCAAGGTCAGTCAAGGAACAGGGTCGTGTCCGAACATGAAACCGAACTGAGCAATCGCCCCACCAGCCGCAATCTGCGCGTGCTGGGGCGATTGCTGGGCTTTGCCAGACCCCA
Organism: Ectothiorhodospira lacustris; assembly: GCF_022227785.1. Taxonomy (NCBI): domain Bacteria; kingdom Pseudomonadati; phylum Pseudomonadota; class Gammaproteobacteria; order Chromatiales; family Ectothiorhodospiraceae; genus Ectothiorhodospira; species Ectothiorhodospira lacustris. Next base: position 18,628 of record NZ_JAJNQM010000002.1, read on the forward strand.
CATGGGCCGCATCATGGCCGCAGTCGTGGCACTGGTGGCGGGTTCCGGAGCCGTGCTGGCATTCGGGGCCGTGCTGCGCCTGGTGATCGATCAGGGACTGACCGCCGGCGATGCCGCCGCCCTGGATCAGGCCCTGATGTTCTTGCTTGGCGTGGTGCTGCTCATGGCTGCCGCGGTCTCGGTGCGTATGTACCTGGTCACCTGGATCGGCGAACGAGTGGTGGCGGATCTGCGCCGGGCAGTGTTCAACAAGGTGCTGCGCCTGGATCCTGCCTTTTTCGAGGTCACCCGCACCGGTGAAGTCATCTCCCGCCTGACCACGGACACCTCCCTGGTACAGGTGGTGGTGGGCTCCACCCTGGCCATCGCGGTGCGTAACCTGCTGCTGTTCTGCGGCGGCATGGTCATGCTGTTCATCACCAGCCCCAAACTGACCCTGGGGGTGCTGCTGGGGGTGCCGCTGATCACGGTGCCCGTCTGGATACTCGGCCGCCATGTGCGTCGCCTTTCCCGCCAGTCCCAGGACCGGGTAGCTGACATCAGCGCCTACATTGACGAAACCCTCTACGGCATCCGCACCGTCCAGGCCTTCTGCCATGAAGCGGTGGACATACTGCGCTACGGCCGCCAGGTGGAACAGGCCTTTGACACCGCCATCCGGCGCACCCGTTTCAGTGCCCTGCTCAGCGGCACGGTGATGCTGCTGGTGTTCACCAGCATCAGCCTGGTGCTGTGGGTGGGCGGACACGACGTACTGGCCGGTCGCATGAGCAATGGGCAACTGGCGGCCTTTGTGTTCTATGCCGTGCTGGTGGCCGGTGCCGTGGGCGCCATCAGCGAAGTCATCGGCGAGCTGTTCCGGGCTGCCGGGGCGGCGGAACGCCTGATCGAACTGCTGGATACGGAACCCGCCATCACTCCGCCCACCCGGCCACGGGCGCTACCCGCCCCGGCCGTGGGCCGGGTGGAGCTGGAACGGGTGATGTTCCGCTATCCCTCCCGCCCTGAACCACCGGCCCTGGATGGGGTCTCGCTGACCCTTGATCCCGGCGAGAAAGTCGCCCTGGTAGGCCCCTCGGGTGCCGGCAAGTCCACCGTACTGCAACTGCTGCTGCGTTTCTATGATCCCGAATCCGGCCACATCCGCTTTGACGGGGTAGACCTTCGGGAAACCGACCCGGGCCAGTTGCGGGGACGCATGGCCCTCGTGCCCCAGGACGCGATCATCTTCGGCGCCGATGCCTGGGAAAACATCGCCTTCGGCATGGAGGGGGTAAGTCGGGAGCAGATTCGGCAGGCAGCGGACGCGGCCCATGCCAGCGAGTTCCTGGACCGCCTGCCGGAGGGCTTTTCCAGCCATCTGGGAGAACGGGGTGTGCGGCTGTCCGGCGGCCAGCGCCAGCGTATCGCCATTGCCCGCGCCATCTTGCGGGACCCGGCCCTGCTGCTGCTGGATGAGGCCACCAGCGCCCTGGATGCGGAAAGCGAACGACTCGTCCAGGAGGCCCTGGAACACCTGATGGAGGGGCGCACCACCCTAATCATCGCCCACCGCCTGGCCACAGTGCGCAAGGCGGACCGGATCGTGGTCATGGACCAGGGCCGGATCGCAGCCGTCGGTACCCACGATGAGCTGGTGGCCCAGGGCGGCCTTTACGCCCGGCTGGCCGCCCTGCAGTTCCGGGAGGGATTCCCGGCGCCGACGGAGCCGGGCCGGCGAACCGGCACCGGCTAAGCCCGCGGCCGGTTCGCGCTACCCACTCAGCCCCGGACCAACAACACGTCCGCGTCCTGAATCTGATGCACGACCCGGCGTGCTACACCGCCCAGCAGGGCATCCTGTAGGCGGTTGCGGCCGTGGGTACCCATCACCACCAGTTCGGCTTTGAATTCCTGCACGGCCCGCTCCAGCACGTCGGGCGCATACCCAAGACGCAGCTCGGCGGAGAGCTGCTCCGCCGACAGGCCGCAGCCGGCCAGGAAATCCTTCAGTTCCTGCTCCTGCTCGGCGCGCACTTCTTGCTTGATCCGCGCCACCTCGCTGGCCACCACCCGGTTACGCAGCACCTGGTCCAGGGAATCCATATTGTAGGCATGCACCGCATGCAGGGTTTCGTCGGGTGAAAGGGCCGCGGCCAGGCGGAGGGCGCTACGGGTCCGCTCGGAATAATCCACCGGCACCACGATATGGCGGTAAGGCCCCTGTACCGGCTTCTTCACCACCAGGATGGGGCGATCGGCATGGTGGACCAGATTCTGGGTGGTGGTGCCCAGCAGGATCTCTTTGAAACTGCGCTGGCCGTGGGAGCCCACCACGATCAGGTCCGCCCCGAACTCGCGGGCCTCCGCCAGGATCTGCTTGTGCCCCTGACCCCGCACGCAGGAGACTTCCATGTCCAGGTCGTCAGCGGCACCCAGCGCCGTCATGCGCTCGACCATGGCCTGCTCCGTGGCCTGAACCAGATCTTCCATCAGTAGGTCGGTATCGCCCCGCACCCGCTTGAGGACGGCCTCGTCCAGCATGGGTGCATGGATCACGTTGACCACCCGCAGCCGGGCCCCTTCCGAAGCGGCCAGCTGCAGGGCACGTCGGCCGGCGTTGTCAGCGCCGGCGGAAAGGTCGGTGGCAAACAGGATCTTGCTCAGCTTCATCGTATCTCTCTCGTGCAGGACGTGGCTCTTTGCTGTCTCGGCGCGCCAGTCCACCCTGACATGGCACCGGTTGTATGGATTGTCGCACAGTTGTTGCCGGTGTCACGTGAATGGTGCGGGGCACCCGCTGCCACGGCATGGGGGATCATCGGCAATTGTCTTTTGCCAATCAGGAAAAGCCGGGGCTTGCAGTACAATGGCGGGACAGCCCCATCGCCCTTCCAGCGGCCTTGCGCCTGCGTCAGGAGCTTTTCTTGCATATCAGCCATCTCCTTATCGTGCAGTACTGCGCGATCCTGGTCTTTTCCTCCCTGTATGCCCCCCAGCCGCTGCTGCCCGTGCTGGCGGAAGCCTTTGCCGTCAGCGAGGCAAAGGCCTCGCTGCTGATTACCGTGGCCCTGCTGCCCCTGGCCATCGCCCCGGTGGCCTACGGTTTCCTGCTGCAGCGACTGTCCGCCAGACGCCTGCTGATCGGCGCCACCTGGCTGCTGGCCGTCACCCAGGTGGCGGTATATCTGGTCACCAGCTTTGAATTGCTGCTGGCCCTGCGCCTGGCGCAGGGGCTGATCATTCCCGCCATGCTCACCTCGCTGATGACCTACCTGGCCGCCAGCGCCGCGCCGGGTCAGATCGCCCGGGTGATGGCCATCTACATTGCCGCCAGTGTGCTGGGGGGCTTTCTGGGACGCATGATCTCCGGGCTGATCTCCACCCAGTTCGGCTGGCGCTGGTCTTTCCTGTTCCTGGCCGTGGCCATCGCCCTGTGCGCCCTGCTGCTGCAGCGCCTGAAGGCGGACCCGCCAGTGAGCTTCCAGCGCCTGGACCCGCGCACCATCCTGCAGGTCCTGCGGCAACCCAGCTTTCTGCGGCTTTACCTAGTGGTGTTCTGCGCCTTCGGCGCCTTCGCCTCGCTGCTCAACTTCCTGCCCTTCCGCCTGATGGAGTTGGGCACAGGGCTGAACGAGACCGGTATTGCCTTCATGTATGCGGGCTACCTGATGGGCGTCGTCACCTCCCTGCTCTCCCTGCGCATCGCCGATCATATCGGCGGCACCGTGAACACCATGCTGCTGGGCAGCGCGGTATTTCTGGCCGCCCTGCTGTTCTTCACGGGCTCACAGGTGTGGGTGATGTTCGTGGGGATGTTCGTGCTCTGCGCCGGCATGTTCCTGATCCATTCCCTGGCACCGGGGGTGCTCAATCAGGCCAGCGGCGAGCAACGGGGGGTGGTCAACGGACTGTATATTGCCTTTTACTATGCGGGAGGTACCACCGGGTCCTTCCTGCCGGGATTCCTGTATCACGGACTGGGCTGGCATGTGTACCTGGGCGCGCTGGCCATGACCCTCTGCTTTGGAGGCTGGCTGCTCTGGACCTTGAGGCGCAGCGGCTTTTGAGACCCGGCCGGATCACCGAAACACCCCTGGAGGCACGAGGAGAAACGATGAGCCAAGACACTGCCAAGCCATCCCGCAAGGGCCTGCCCCGCTGGGCCAGGCTGCTGATGACACCCCTGATCCTGCTGGTGGCCGCCGCCCTGATCTGGAGCCAGTTGCCCAAGGGGGCCTACTCCACGGACCTGAACCGCATCGGCGACGGGCGCCCTGCCCTGGTACTCACCTATGACGCCTCGTTCCTGTCCGGCATGCGGGTGATGGGCTACATGGACGAGATCCGCGATGACTACATGCCGCAGGTCCACTTCCTGGTGGCCAACCTGGGCACGCCCGACGGTCGCAGCCTGGCGAATCGACATGGGGTACGCGACGGGGCCGTGCTGCTGTTTTCAGCCCAGGGCGCACTGGTGGAACAATTGCCGGCACCGGCCGATGCCGAAGCGCTGCGCCGGGCCCTGGACGGGGCCTTCATGGCGGCCCGGTAGGCACCCGTGCGGGGATTGGGGGCGCTTGACGCCCCCGCGACCGGATCAGTGCTTGTAGCGGTAGCTGATGCGGCCCTTGGTGAGGTCGTAGGGAGACATCTCCAGCTTGACCTTGTCGCCGCTGACCACGCGAATGCGGTAGCGGCGCATCTTGCCGGAGGCATAGGCCTGCACCTGCACGCCGTTCTCCAGTTCCACGCGAAAACGCTGATCAGGCATCACGTCGGTGACGGTGCCTTCCATCTCAATGAGATCTTCCTTATTGGACATAGGGGTACCTCTTTTCTGTCAGGCAGGACGAATGAGGGAATTACGGGTGCCCGGCCTGAGTGAATGTCAGCTCGGCCCACGGGGCCAGTGCTATGGGGTCGTGCGTCTGCCGGTGCAGCGCAGATAAGGTGGGGCAAGGCGATCTTGATGCCGCTTGACAGGCCTTGGTGCCCGTCGTTATGCCAAAGACCCGCGCAGTATACATGAATCCGGGCTTATTTTCAGGGGCTTACACGCGAGCCCCTGAAAGGCTACCGGACAGAGGCCTCGGCATTGAAATATTGAAATTAAGAAATGGCTAATATTCCCCGCTTCCTTTAAAGTAAGCCGCGTTTCATGGGCGCCGGAGTTCGGCTTCGGGCGCCGCCGGATCAACAACCCACGGGCCATCCGATGACATCACAACCGAGACTGCCGCACTTCCCTGTCGCCTGGTTCGCCATGATCATGGGCCTGCTGGGCTTCGCCATCGTCTGGGACCGGGCCGATGCCCTGCTGGCCGTCCCCCCGGTCATCGGTGATGCCCTGAGGATGCTTGCAGTGGCGGCCATGCTGGCGGTGGCGGCGCTCTATCTGACCAAGCTGGTTCGCTACCGGGAGGCCGTAATCAAGGAACTCAACCACCCTGTCAAGCGCAACTTCTTCGCCACCATCTCCATCAGCCTGATCCTGCTGTCCATCGCCTTTCTGGAGGATGCGCCCCGCCTCTCCCTGGCGCTCTGGTCCGCGGGCGCGGCACTGCACCTGGCGTTCACCCTGTACGTGATGTCGGTATGGATCAATCACAACAGCTTTCAGATCCAGCACATGAACCCGGCCTGGTTCATCCCCGTGGTGGGTAACATCCTGGTGCCGGTCGCCGGAGTGCACCATGCCAGCCCGGAAATTTCCTGGCTGTTCTTCAGCATCGGTCTGGTGTTCTGGATCGTGCTGCTGACCATCGTGTTCTACCGGGTGATCTTCCACGATCCGCTGCCGGAGAGGCTGGTCCCCACCCTGTTCATCCTGGTGGCGCCGCCGGCCGTAGGCTTCATTTCCTACCTGAGCCTGACCGACAGCCTGGATCCCTTTGCCCGGGTGCTGTTCTACACCGGCCTGTTCCTGACCCTGCTGCTGTTCTCCCTGGTGGGTCGATTCGGACGCCTGAAGTTCTTCATCTCCTGGTGGGCCTATTCATTCCCCATGGCGGCCATGACCCTGGCGGCCATCAAGATGCACGGCCTGACCGGCGATCCCTTCCATTACGTGATCGGCGTGGTCATGATCGGCGTGCTCACCTTCATCATCGGCGCCCTGCTGATCCGCACGGGCATCGCGATCAGACGCCGGGAGATCTGCGTCGAGGAATGATCCGGCACCTCATTCCGGCGGCCCTGCCTGCGGGACATCCGCCATCTCGATCCGGATGGCCTTGCCCTGCAGCAGGGCCTCGGAGACCTTTTTGCGGGCAGAGTCCAGCATGCGGGAAAACGTGCTGCGGGACACCCCCATACTGTCCGCCGCATCCGCCTGATAGCGGCCTTCCAGGTCCGCCAGACGCAGGGCTTCCACCTCCTCCAGCGCCAGCACGACTTCCTCCAGATCCCGCAGCGGGATGCCGGCCGGCTTGAAGTAGGTACAGTCGGGACGACAGGTGATCCGGCGTGGACCGCGTGGCCTTGGCATGGGCTGCTCCGTGATGGATGCTTGTATCTATTATGGTCATATGCGCATAATTGGCCACGAATCATGATGGAGAAACCAATATGCGCATTGCCGTGACGAGCCAGAATTTTCGCACCATCACCGGTCATGCGGGCAAGTGCCGGCGCTTTCTGGTCTTCGGACCGGGCGCGGCGGATGCCCCGGAGGAATTGCAACGCCTGGATCTGCCCATGGAGATGGCCCTGCACGAACACCGGGGACAATCGCATCCGCTCTTCGAGTTGGGGCTCACGGATCTGGTCACCCAGGGGGCCGGCCCCGGCTTCATGCGGCGCCTGGCGGCTCAGGGTATTCGGGTACACGTGACCAGCGCCACGGACCCGACCTCCGCGGTGCGCAGTCTGCTGGCAGGAGAGCCCCTGCCGCAGCCACTGGAGGGGGCCTGTCGGCATTGAAGCGCCCACCGGGCGGCGCTGGAAGATGACCGGGATACCCTGCACGAGGCATGCGCCACCCAGGGCCTTATGATTTTGGTGCCTCGGACCTGTTCGAGCGGGTCTATCACCGCGGCCGCGAACTGTTCTTGGACGACCGCTTCCGCAATACACCAGTCCCCGGCGCCCTGTTCCTGCACCGCAAATTCATGGGTACCTTCATGCTGTGCAGGCAGCTGCGGGCACGGGTGGATATCGGCCGGATGCTGGCAGATCACCTCTGATCCCGGGGTCGCTCGCGACGCGTCACCTTGATGCGATACATGGCCTCATCGGCCCGATTGAGCAAATCCTGGGGCTTATCTCCGGGCCGGGCCCTCGCCACGCCGACGCTGCAGCCCACATTCACCATGTGTCCCTTGGCCTCAATGGGCAGGGAGATCTGCTCTTCCGCCCGCAAGGCCAGCTTGCGGGAATCGGGCCTTCTGCCATCGCTTTCCGAAAGCAGCAGGGCAAATTCGTCCCCCCCCAGGCGGGCCGCGATATCCTCACCACGCACCAGGTTACGCAGGCGCTCCGCCACCACCTGCAGCACGATGTCTCCCGCCTCATGCCCGAGACGGTCATTGACAGGCTTGAACCCATCCAGATCCAGATAGAGCAGCGTCAGATTGCCGTCCTTTTCGCGACTTCTCTCCATATGGCGCTCCAGCACTTCCATGAACCGGCGCCGGTTTATCAGTCCGGTGAGCGCGTCATTATTGGCAAGGTCGGCCAGCTTTTGCTGTGTGCGGCGACGATCCGCCACCTCCCGGCTCAGGTCCTGGGTGCGACGGATGATGATGCCGGCGGCCAAGTTGAAGGAGCGAGCCAGATCAGTGAACTCCCCCCATAATGGCTCCTTCACGAAGACGTTGCCCTGATGCTTTCGCAGAGCCTGTGTAGCCTGGGTCAGCAGACTCACCGGCCGTGAGATCATGCGCGTGAACGCCAGAGCCATGAGCAGACAGAGCGGCAGAACAAACAGCACCATCATCAGCAGCAACCGCATCTGTTCCCTGAACGCGGCCTTCAAAACCTGAAGGGACACGTAAACCACCACTTCCCCCAGATCATGCGTCAGGGGCAACGCTATCAGCAGATGGTCACAGACACGGAGCGGCCCGGCACCGGTGACGGACGGAATCTCGCCTAGCGCACCGCAGATATCGAGATCCTGGTCGGAATCGATGCCGAAGATACGAGTGCCTTCCACACCGCTGCGCAACAGCAACAGGGTTTTTCCACCCAGGTCCTCGTAAGGGAAGTCTTCCAGCAGGGTCAGCAGATCGTCCGCCAACACCAGCAGGTGCAAGCTGCCGATCTCGTTGTCATTAAGTACCAGGGGGCCGTTAACCCAGAGCCTGGGTGGGCCGCCCTTGTCCGACCGGAAGACCTCGATACTGATCGCCGAGCCCTGCAGATAAGGCGGCTGTATGTCGACCTCATCCAGGCGCCCGGCATGGCGCACCCCCGTCACGGGATCGCCCTGGGCATCACGAATCCAGATCCCACCGAGTTTGTCCACGGGCGCCAGGGCATCCCGCAGGATGCGCTCGATGAGGCCGCGATGGACGGGTTCTCCGGTCTGCAGATAAGCCTGCAGGCTCAGGCGCATCTGGGTGCGGCTGGCCACCAGTTCCAGGTGATCGGTCATGCGCTCGAACTCCAGGTTCAGCCGCCGCTGCTGAACCTGGGCGACACGTTCCACGCCCGCTTTCGCAAGGGACAGGGTAAGCGCACGGGTATGGTGGTACTGCGCCAGGAACAGCAATCCCTGGGGAACCAGGGCCACCAGCAGAAACGCCATCAGCAACCGGGGTCGCAGTCCCAGGCCGCGCCACCGGCGACGCACCCTTGCACGGGGTGTTACAGGCTTTTCCTGCCGTCTGGTGTCATTGCCCTGACCGGCAAGTCCCATATCAGCTGCTCCTGCGGGACGGGATCCCATCTGCAATGGCACACAATAGCGCCGTCAGAGGCCATTGCAAATCACCGTGAACCAACAAAAGACACGCCTGCCAAACCAGAGAGTCCCTCACGGAGCATCCGGTGATGATCAAGACAAGACGTTCCCATGAACGCGGCCATGCCGATCACGGCTGGCTGCAGTCCCGTCACGCCTTCTCCTTCGCCGATTACCACGACCCGGCGTGGATGGGCTGGGGCAATCTGCGCGTCATCAACGAAGACCATATCGCGGCGGGCGGCGGTTTCGATACCCACGGACACCGGGACATGGAGATCATCACCTACGTGATCAGCGGTGAACTGGCCCACCGGGACAGCCTGGGCAACGGCACCGCCATTCCCCCGGGCGATGTGCAGCGCATGAGTGCCGGCAGCGGCATCCGTCACAGCGAGTTCAATCACGCCCCGGACCGGGCCACCCACCTGCTGCAGATCTGGATCCTCCCCGACCGCAAGGGCATCCCGCCCAGCTACGAACAGAAACACTTTACTGACGAGGAAAAGCGCGGACAGCTACGCCTGCTGGCCTCACCGGACGGCGCCCAGGGCGCCGTGACCCTCCACGCGGATGCACGCCTGCTGGCAGGGCTGTTCGACGGGGCGGAACACGCCGAGTTGGACCTGGACCCGCGACGCAGATACTACGTGCATCTGGTCAAAGGTTCGCTCGCCGCCAATGCCCATCGCCTGGAGAGTGGGGACGCCCTGCTCCTGTCCGGGGAGACACAGCTTGTGCTGAGTGACGGCGACGCGGCCGAGGTGCTGGTATTCGACCTGGCGGCCTGAAGGAATGCCCGCCTCGAACCTTTGTGATGCCAGCAGCTATACTCACCTTGGACAAGGGTTTCCGGAGACCGCCCGGCCATGGTCAAGGCCCAGACGCGCACACTGATAAGACGCCCCCTGGAGCAAGTCTTTCGTTTCGTTGTCGAAGACTTCGTCACCAACTACCCGCGCTGGTCGCCCGAAGTGAAAAGTCTGCGGGTGCTCACCGATGGCCCCGTGCAAGTGGGCTGGACCGGCCGTCAAGTACGGGTGGATCAGGGGCGACGCACCGAGTCCGACTTCAGGGTGATCGCGCTGGAACCGGGCCGGCAGGTGACCTTTCGTGGACTGAATGATCCCTATCGCATTGACTACCGGTTCGAACCCCGGGACCAGCACACCGAACTGCACTTCAGTTTTGAGTTGGGGAAACTGAGCCTGCCCCTGCGCCCCTTCGAGAAACTCATCCGCCTGGCGGTGCAGGAAGGCACCGAGCGGACGGTACGCAATCTCAAGGGGCTGGTCGAGGCGGAAATCGAGCCCCAGGCCCCCTCCCCCTCAGCGGCCTGAAACCTGCCCTGTTCAACCTTCAGAGTCATCGCCCCATGGACTTCATTCCTGAAAAAGACGCCTCCGGCCTGATCCCTTCCGTACTCGCCCAGATTCTGGATACCTGCGTCAACGGCGTGACCCTTTCGGACCCGGATCTACCTGACAACCCCATTGTCTACGCCAACACGGTGTTCGAGCACATGACCGGCTACACGCGGGCGGAAATCATTGGTCATAACTGCCGTTTTCTGCAGGGGGAGGACCGGGAGCAGCCGGCCATCGAGGCAATCCGCAAGGCGCTGACGGAAAGACGGGAGGTGGAAGTCACCCTGCGCAATTACCGCAAGGACGGCACCCTGTTCCATAACCGCCTGAACATCCGGCCCCTGTTCGACGCCTCCGGCAGACTGATCTATTTCCTGGGTGTGCAGTATGACGTCACCGACCTGGTGAATGCCCGGACCGAGGTGGCCCGACTGGAAGCCCTGCTCCGGCAGGGGGCTAGCCAGCCTGGCTGAAATACCTGCCCGGGCCATTCCAGCCCCTCTCCCCTCATCCCCAACCCTTCTCCCCCAAGGGGAGAAGGGAGTGTCTGTGGACGAACCCGGATTCATGCGTCATTCCCGCGCACGCGGGAATCCAGGCACTGATCGAGAATCCTCGACCCCGCTTTCGCGGGAGTGTCGGCACAGGACAGGTACTTGAGCCGCCCCCTAAACTGTGGACAAAACTGTGGATGTCATGTCGATACCCTGATCACCTTCGGGCACCGACGCCATGACAGTAAACAGAACAAAAAAATATAGCATTGATTTAAAAAGACTAAACCACTCAACACTCAAAGACTTCCGACCGCGGGAAAGGCGATCCCGAGCCAAGGCCAACCATGGCAAGCCTGTGCATAACTGCCCCTGAAATAACAGGCCCGGACGAATCTCAGGTGATGGCAGGAATGCTGACAACCTGGTTTCTTCCCTGATGCTTGGCCTGGTATAGGGCCAGGTCCGCACGTCGCAACAGATCATCGGGATGACGATCCGAAGACTGACAATGGGTCAGGCCGAAGCTGGCCGTAACACCAAACGGGACATCCCTCGCACCGCTCAGCCGGATGGCCGCCACGTCCGCCCGGATCTCCTCCCCCAGCCAGAAAGCCTGGTCCAGCAAGGTATCCGGCAGGAAGATCACGAACTCCTCGCCCCCCAGACGCGCCGAGACATCCGTGCGGCGCAAACGCGCTTTAAGGATGCCTGCGAAGGCGATCAGGACCTCATCGCCCTTGGCATGACCGTGCCGGTCGTTGATGGCCTTGAACTTATCCAGGTCCACCATGATCAGGCAGAACGGGGAGGCTGTCCTGCCGAACCGGTCCAACTCCCGGGATACCACGTCGAAAAAATAGCGCCGGTTGAACAGACCGGTCAGGGCATCGCGGATGCTCATTTCCCGCAGTTCTTGTTCCAGTTGCTTCTGGCGGGTGATGTCCATGACCAGACCATGCCAGAGGGTTCCCCCTTCAGGGGTCCGTTCCGGGGTGGACTGCCCATGCAGCCAGCGAACATCTCCGTTCACGCAGACCCGGTAATCAACGCTCCAGAACGTCTGCGTACGCTCCGACGCTTCGACACTCTGCATCACCCGTTCGACGTCATCGGGATGAAAGACGTTCAGCAGCCTGTCCAGATCATTCTCCACATCCCCGGGATCGACACCAAAGAGATCCCGCATCTGATGGCTGGCATAGGGTATGCGATAACGCCCGTCGGCACGGCGTTCAAACTGATAGATCATGCCTGGCGCCACCTCGGCGATCTTGCGCAATGTTTCTTCCACCTTCTGCTGTCGGGTGATGTCCAGCGCGGCACCGGCAATGTGCCTTAGCCGCCCCTCCTTGAAGACTTTGCGGCAGGTATCCTCAACCCAGATGTAACTGCCTTCGTGGGTCATGATCCGATAACGACGGTTAAGATCCCGGGTTGAATCCCCCTGTAGCCAGACCTCGAATTGAGCCAGGGTGGGCGCCACGTCATCGGGATGCACAAGATGGAACCACCCCCCGGAGGCGGTGAGTTTCTCGTCATCGATACGCAGGAACAGGCGTAGATTGGGTGAAATGTACTCGATGCGGTAAGGAGGGACGGCTTCGGTGTAATAAACCACGGCCGGAGACAGCCGGAGTATCTCGTCCAGCATCGCTGGGAGGCCGGAAGAATCCGTCGGTTTGCTGTCTTCGGCGTCGAACGAGGCGTTCACCGGGGTTGCCAAGAGAGATCCACCTTAAGAGGGAACCACGAATTTACCTTAGCAGATTTGCCGACATGGTAAGGCACATCATTCAAACCCTACCTGCCCCGCCCCTCACCGGTCAGGGGCGGAACAACCACCTTGCCCGTGTCTCAGGCCTGGCGCAGCCAGGCCAGCGACAGCATCCCCAACCCCGCAACGCCGGTGAGCCAGGCCAGCCAGGGCGCGCCCATCACCGCCGGTAGCGTCGGCGCCAGGGTCAGGACCAGCACGGCGCAGATCAGCAAACTACCCCCGGCCACTGCGAGGATGGCGGCCCGGTTACCCTCCCTGACCTCCGCCCGCAGGGCCTTGAACTGGGTCTTGTCCATGCCACGCACCCCCACGCCGCGGGCCTGAAGTCGCAGGGCCTCATGGATCAGACCCGGCATGTCCGGGGCCTTTTCCAGGATCAGGGGCAGATTGCGCCGCAGGCCCTTGACCAGGGCCCGCACCCCCACCTGCTCGTCCATCCAGCGCTGGATGAAGGGGCGAGCGGTCTGCCACAGGTCCAGCTCCGGATAGAGATCCCGGCCCATGCCTTCGATGTTGAGCAGGGTCTTTTCCAGCAACACCAACTGGGGCTGGACCTCCATGTTGAAGCGCCGAGCGGTCTGGAACAGGCGCACCAGTACGTAACCGAAGGAGATGTCCTTGAGGGGCTTTTCGAAAATGGGTTCACACACGGTGCGGATGGCCGCCTCCAGCTCCGTGATCCGCACATCCGGCGGCACCCAGCCGGACTCCACGTGCAGCTCCGCCACCCGGGCATAGTCCCGATTGAAGAAGGCGTAGAAGTTCTCCGCCAGATAGCGCTGATCCGCCGGCGACAGGGTACCGACGATGCCGAAATCCACCGCCAGATAGCTGGGGTCCGCCGGGTCGGAGACATCGATGAAGATGTTGCCCGGGTGCATGTCCGCATGGAAAAAGTTGTGGCGGAACACCTGGGTGAAGAAGATCTCCACGCCCCGCTCCGCCAGCAGCTTCAGGTCCACCCCCAGGGCCTTGAGGGTGGCCACGTCGGATACCGGCACCCCCTGGATGCGCTCCATCACCATCACGTCCTTGCGGCAGTAATCCCAAAACACCTCGGGCATGTAAAGGACGTTGGAATTCTCGAAGTTGCGACGGATCTGAGAGGCATTGGCGGCCTCCCGCAGCAGGTCCAGTTCGTCCAGGATGGTCTGCTCGTACTCGGCGACCACCTCCACCGGGCGCAGCCGCTTCCCCTCGGGCCAGTAGCGCTCCGTCAGCTCGGCGATGACGTACATGAGCTCCACGTCCCGACGAATGGCCTTCTCGATGTTGGGCCGCACCACCTTGACCACCACCCGGCGGCCGTCATGAAGCACCGCCCCATGCACCTGAGCGATGGAGGCGGAGGCCATCGGGGCCTCCTCGAAGGCGGCAAACAGGCTCTCGATGGGACGCCCCAGGGATTTCTCGATGATGGCCCGGGCCTGCTCATTGGGGAACGGCGGCACCCGGTCCTGGAGCTTGGCCAGCTCCATGGCGATATCCTCGGGCAGCAGGTCACGCCGGGTGGAGATCATCTGGCCGAACTTGATGAAGATGGGGCCGAGATCTTCCAGTGCGCGGCGAATCCGCTCGCCGCGACCGTAGGGCACGGTACGGAACCAGTTCCACGGGCCCAGATAGCGCAAAAAGCGCACGGAGCGCAGCAGACGGATCGTCAGCACCACGTCATCCAGCCCATGGCGGATGAGGACGCGATTGATGGTAATCAGTCGAAGCAACTGGGAGGGGTGCAGGTGACGCATCGAGTGTCCTGAGTGTTCTTATCGCTGGGCCCGTGCCCGGGCTTGTTCCAGGCGCTGGATACGCGCCTGGAGGCGGTCTGCGTCGCTGCGCAGACGGTCCACCTCGTCCATGAAGACCTCCACCTCGCCCCGGGTGGGCAGGCTGCGGGTCTCTTCCTGCAGGTATTCCTTCACATCCAGGCGCAGGGATTCACGGCTGCGTTGCAGCCAGACCGACAGTCCGCGCCACGCCTCACCGGCACGGTGGGCCACCAGATCCCCGGTGATGCCGGACAGCAGCTCTTCCCAGTCCAGATCCACCTGACGCAGCAGGTCGCTGAACCGGCGGGCCAGCTGGGGGTCGCCGATCACGTTGACCCCCTCCGGCAACCGGGCGCCGGGCTCGCCCGCCATCAGGATCGCCAGCGTGGCGGGAGCGCCGCTGATGGTCACCCCCGGTTCACCGTCATACTGCCCCAGCACCTGCAGGTACTCCTGTGCCGGCACGAAGTAAAGGCACAGATCAACGCCGGTGACCTGCAGCGCCACCACCCCGCCCCGCAGGGCTGTCAGGCGCTCGTCGCTATGTGGATCCAGCGCCAGGTAACGACGGATGGCCCGCTCCAGCAGGGCCGTGACCAGGGTCGGCGGTGTAGGCATGGGCATCTCTCCCGTGGGGCCGGACCCGCGGCGCTAGAGCTTGTAGCCCTTGTGCAGCGCCACGATGCCGCCGGTCAGGTTGTGGTAATCGCAGCGCTCGAAACCGGCCGTCTGCATCATCTGCTTCAGGGTCTCCTGATCCGGGTGCATGCGGATGCTCTCCGCCAGATAACGGTAGCTGTCCGCATCCCCCGCCACCATCTTGCCCATCAGCGGCAGGGCCTTGAAGCTGTAGACGTCATAGACCGACTGCAGCGGCTTGGTGGTGGGCTGGGAGAACTCCAGCACCAGCAGTTTGCCGCCGGGGCGCAGCACCCGCAGCATGGAGCGCAGGGCGGCATTCTTGTCGGTGACATTGCGCAGCCCGAAGGCGATGGTGATGAGATCGAAATAGTCGTCCGGATAGGGCAGGCATTCCGCATTGCCCTGGACATAGTTGATGTTGCCCACCAGCCCCTCGTCCACTAGCCGGGCGCGGCCACAGGACAGCATGGAGGCGTTGATGTCGCACAGTACCACCTGCCCGGTGGGGCCGACGATACGGGAGAAACGAGAGGTCAGGTCGCCGGTGCCGCCGGCCAGGTCCAGGATCTTCTGCCCGGGGCGGGCGGCGGCCACCTCAATGGTGAAACGCTTCCAGACCCGGTGAATGCCCATGGACATGAGGTCATTCATGAGGTCGTAGCGGCCGGCCACGGAATGGAATACCTGTCCCACCCGTTTGACCTTGTCCTTCACCGGCACACGTTCGTAGCCGAAATCAGTGGTGTTGTCGTCGGACATGCATGCTCCCGTTGTCAGCCTTGGCGCTGGTGGCCGGCAGCCTCCAGTCGCTCCAGATATGTCTGCCACATCCGGGCCTGATCGACGCCCAGATGATAGAGGTAATTCCAGTCGTAGATGCCGGTGTCGTGTCCATCCGAGAACACCAGCTTGATACCGTAGTTGCCCACCGGTTCGATGCCGGTGATGGTCACGTCTTCCTTGCCCACCTGCAGGACCTCCTGCCCGGGACCATGGCCGGTCACCTCGGCGGAAGGGGAGTGTACCCGCAGGAATTCGCAGCTGAGCCGATGGGCCTCATCATCGGCGTAGACCATTTCCAGCATTCGTGCCTGCCGATGCAGGCGGATATCGGTCGGGCGATGCTTCATGGGCGCGTTCCTCCCGCGGTCGTCACAGGATATAGCGGCTCAGATCCTCGTCCTGCACCAGTTCACCCAGGCGCTCACTCACATAGGCGGCATCGATGACCAGGGGGCTGCTGCAGTCCGGGGCCTCGAAGGAGATCTTCTCCAGCACCCGCTCGATCACCGTGTGCAGGCGGCGGGCACCGATGTTTTCGGTACGCTCGTTCACCTGGAAGGCGATCTCGCCCAGACGGCGCACACCGTCCTCGGTGAATTCCACGGTGACACCCTCGGTAGCCAGCAGGGCCGCATACTGCTCGGTGAGGGAGGCACGGGGCTCGGTGAGGATGCGCACGAAGTCCTCGGTGGTGAGGGCCTCCAGCTCCACCCGGATGGGCAGGCGCCCCTGCAGCTCCGGAATCAGGTCCGAGGGCTTGGCCAGATGGAAGGCACCGGAGGCGATGAACAGGATGTGGTCGGTATGCACTGAACCGAACTTGGTGGAGACGGTGCAGCCTTCCACCAGGGGCAAAAGGTCCCGCTGCACCCCTTCCCGGGAGACGTCGGCACCGCTGTATTCACCGCGGCGCACCACCTTGTCGATCTCGTCGAGGAAGACGATGCCGTTCTGCTCCACATGGGAGACGGCCCGCAGCTTGATGTCGTCCTCATTCACCAGACGGGCGGCCTCCTCGTCGGTGATGAGCTTGAAGGCCTCGGCGATCTTGAGCTTGCGGGTGCGGGTACGCTGCCCGCCCAGGTTCTGGAACAGGCCTTGCAGCTGGTTGGCCATGTCTTCCATCCCCGGCGGGGTCATGATCTCCACCCCCGGCGGCAGGGCCTGGACCTGGATCTCGATCTCCTTGTCGTCCAGCTTGCCTTCCCGCAGGCGTTTGCGGAATTTCTGCCGGGTCTCGGAATCGGCACCGCGAGACGGGGTGTCGTCGGCCATGAAGCCGCCGCTGCCGCGCGGCGGCGGCAGCAGGGCGTCCAGGATGCGTTCCTCGGCGGCCTCCTCGGCCCGGTGGCGCATCTTGTCCATCTCCTGCTCCCGCAGCATCTTCACGGCGGCGTCCACCAGGTCGCGAATGATGGATTCCACGTCCCGGCCCACGTAGCCCACCTCGGTGAACTTGGTGGCCTCCACCTTGATGAAAGGGGCATTGGCCAGGCGGGCCAGACGGCGGGCGATCTCGGTCTTGCCCACGCCGGTGGGGCCGATCATGAGGATGTTCTTGGGGGTGACCTCACGGGCCAGGGCCGCGGGCAGCTGCTGGCGGCGCCAGCGGTTGCGCAGGGCAATGGCCACTGCCTTCTTGGCGGCATCCTGACCGACGATGAAACGGTCCAGTTCCTGAACGATTTCGCGGGGGGTCATTTCAGTCATGGCACATCTCTTTACGCTGACAAAGGGGCTGTGATCGGACGGGGCCTGATCACAGCTCCTCGATGGTCAGGTGATGATTGGTGTAGATGCAGATATCGGCGGCGATGCTGAGAGACTTTTCAGTGATCTCCCGGGCCGACAGCTGGGTATTCTCGTACAGGGCACGGGCAGCGGACTGGGCGAACGGGCCGCCGGAGCCGATGGCGATGATGCCGTCTTCCGGCTCGATCACGTCACCATTGCCGGAAATGATCAGGGAGTTGTCCCTGTCGGCCACCGCCAGCAGGGCTTCCAGACGACGCAGGGAACGCTCGGTGCGCCAGTCCTTGGCCAGTTCCACGGCGGCCCGCAGCAGGTTGCCGCTGTATTTTTCCAGCTTGCCCTCGAAACGCTCGAACAGGGTGAAGGCATCGGCGGTGCCCCCGGCAAAACCGGCCACCACCCGATCATGGTGTAGGCGACGGACCTTGCGGGCATTGCCCTTCATGATGGTATTGCCCAGAGAGACCTGACCATCCCCACCGAGGGCGACCTGCCCATTACGGCGCACGGAGACGATGGTGGTACCGCGGAACTGTTCCAAGGGGAAACTCCTCACGTCTTGATGCCGACGACTGAGGGGGCATTGTAACGGAACTCGGGCGCGAGGGGAGACGGCCGGTCAGGAGTTTTGCTTTTGGCGCCGCGCCCGGGGATGGGCGGCATCATAGACCTGGGCCAGGTGCTGGTAATCCAGATGGGTGTAGATCTGCGTGGTACCGATGTCCGCATGCCCCAGCAGTTCCTGCACCGCCCGCAGATCCTGGGACGACTCCAGCATGTGGCTGGCAAAGGAGTGGCGCAGCAGGTGAGGATGCACATGCCGCTCCAGCCCCTGAGCCAGGGCACGGCGGGCCATGCGCTTCTGAATGGCGCGAGGGGTCAGGCGCCGTCCATGGCGGGCCACGAACAGCGCCGGCTCGTCCACCGCGGCCCACTGGGCACGTACCCGCAACCACGCCGCCAGCGCCTCCCGGGCCTTGCGGCCCACCGGCACCTGGCGCACCTTGCGGCCCTTGCCCAGCACCCGCACCATGCCGTCGGCCAGATCCAGCTGGGTGCAGTCCAGAGAGGTCAGCTCCGACAGCCGCAGCCCCGAGGAATAGAACAGTTCCAGAATTGCCCGATCCCGTAGCGCCGGCAGGCTGTCGCCGGGAATCTCTACCAACCGTCCGACCTCCTCCACGTCCAGCACCTCGGGCAGCTTGCGAGGGGTCTTGGGCGCCCTCACCCCCTGGGCCGGATTGGCCCCCACCACACCTTCGCGGATGAGGTAATTAAAGAACCCCCGCACAGAGGACAGCAGCCGCTGCAGACTGCGCCCGGAGGCCCCGGCCCGATGGCGGGCCGCCACCAGGGCACGAATGTCATGGACGGTCACGTGGGACCAGTCCGAGTCCGGCTCGGCACCGTGGAAAGGGACATACCCCCGCAGCACCATGAGGTCCCGGCGATAATTGCTCACCGTATGGGGGGAATAGGCCCGCTCACGGGCCAGATGGCCCAGATAGGCCTGGATACGGCGATCCGTCAGGGCGGCCTCGGGGGCGTTCATCCCGTGGCCAAACGATGACCCACCGCATGGGAGAGGATCTCGCCCAGATAATCCAGGAACAGGGTACCCATGCCGGGATGGAAGCGGGCGCCATCCTGACTGCCCAGTCCCAGCACGCCCAGGGGGCGGGTACCCTCCATCAGGGGTACGGCAACGGCGGACTGCAGGGACAGATCCTCATCCTCGGGGAACAGGGCCTTGAACTGGACAGCGGACAGGCGTCCGCACAGGGGACGACGGGTCTCGAACAGCTTGTCGAAGCTGCGCATGGCCGCATCATCGGAGGCCGTGAAGTGCAGGCCCTTCTGCGGATCACCGCACAGGCGCACCACCACCGCATCGGCCCGGAATTCGTTGCGCAACTGCTCTTGGGTGGTGGCCAGCACCGCATCCAGGCTGTCCGCCTCCATGAGCCCCAGGGCCAGCTGATGCAGGCGCTGACTCAGGCGCTCGTTTTCCCGCGCCACCTGCACCAGGTCCATGAGCTTGCGCTCCAACCCCCGGTTACGCTCCCGCAGCAGCCCGATCTGACGCTCGATCAGGGAGACCGCGTCCCCGCAGGGGTGGGGTACACGCATCACCTCCAGCAGGGCAAGGTGACGTTCGAAGAAATCAGGACGGGCCATCAGATAGGACTCAACGACCGCTTCGGACAGGGTCTCGTCGGACAGGGCCTCGCTCGCGAGAGCCCCCTTGTCGGATATGCTCATAGTTCGATGGTACCCGTAAAGACCGAGGTGGCGGGACCGGTCATGAAGACCGGGTCGTCTTCGCGACCCGCCCACTGTATCACAAGCCGGCCGCCCGGCAGATCCACGTCCACCCGGGCCTCCAGCAGACCCTGGATACGACCGGCCACGACTGCGGCACAGGCGCCAGTGCCGCAGGCCAGGGTCTCACCGGCACCACGCTCGTAGACCCGCAGGCGAACATGGGTGGGAGACACCACCTCCATGAAACCGGCATTCACTCGCCGGGGAAATCGGGGATGTCCCTCAATGGCTGGCCCCAGCCGGGCCACCGCTGCGGTCTGCACGTTATCCACCCGCAGCACCGCGTGGGGATTGCCCATGGAGACGGCGCCGATTTCCAGGGTCTGATCATTCACTGCCAGGCTGTACCAGGGCGCCGCCTTGTCGGCCTCGAAGGGGATCTCCCAGGGCGCCAGCCGCGGGGGGCCCATATCCACGGTCACCTGCCCGTCCGCCTCCACCTGCAGGGTAATGATTCCTGCGGCGGTCTCCACGGGAACCCGAGTCTCCCGGGTCAACCCCTGGTCCCGGACAAACACGGCAAAGCAGCGGGCGCCGTTGCCGCACTGCTCCACCTCGTTGCCATCGGCATTGAAGATGCGGTAGCGGAAGGCCGCCCGGCCCGGATCGGACGGCGGTTCCACCATCAGCACCTGATCGCAGCCTACGCCCAGACGTCGATGGGCCAGGAACCGGACGTGGTCCGGCGTGAGACTGACCTGCTGGCGCACACCATCGATGACGACAAAGTCGTTGCCCAGGCCATGCATTTTCGTGAATCGGATCATCATGGTGGTGAGATTAAAGGCTTGTCGGGCTGCTGGGAAGCACTTGAGCAGGGCAAAAAGGTGACGCCCGCCCTCAATTTTGTCACCCTGTAAAAAGGCCCGGATCGAGGGAGTTTCCCATGACTGCATTCGCCCCCCTGCCTCACCGCCAGACCCCGGACGGCAGTCTGCGCCGGGTCGGTGTCGAACTGGAGATGGCCGACATCTCTCTGGATGCCATCGCCGCGATCATCATCGACTGTTTCGGCGGCAAACAGCACCGCCATTCCCCGTTCGAGCATGAGATCACCGGTACCCGCCTCGGCGACTTCCAGCTGGAGCTGGACAGCAGCCTGCTCAAGCGCCGTGAATATCTGGATTATCTGGAAAACATGGGTGTGTCGGTGGATCGGGACGCGGAACCCGGCACCCTGGAACACACCCTGGCCGGGGTGGCGGGCCTCATCGTCCCTCACGAGGTGGTCGCCCCGCCCATCCCCCACGATACCCTGCCGGAACTGGACCACCTGCGGGCACGTCTGCAGGCGGCCGGGGCCAAGGGCACACACGCCTCCCTGGTCTATGCCTTCGGCCTGCAGCTCAATCTGGAACTGGCCCGGCATGATGCAGACTATATCCTGCGACACCTGCAGGCCTTCCTGCTGCTTAATGACTGGCTGCTGGAAGAGGCACAGACCGACCTCTCCCGACGCCTGACGCCTTTCGTGGAACCGTTTCCGGCGAAATGGGGGCAACGCATCCTACGGCCGGACTATGCCCCGGATCTTGAACAGCTCATCGACGATTACCTCACGGACAACCCCACCCGCAACCGTCCCCTGGACATGCTCCCCCTGTTCGCCCATCTGTCCCCAGGGCGGATCGAGGCCGCACCGGTGGAACACCACCTGATCCGGCCCCGGCCCACCTTCCATTATCGCCTGCCGGACTGCCGGATCGACGAGCCGGACTGGAACCTAAGCATGCCCTGGAACGGCTGGGTGGCGGTGGAACGTCTGGCGGCAGATCCGCAGCGACTCATGGCCGTGGCCCGGGCGTACCTGGACCGACCGGATGAAACCCTGGCGGATAAGGGGCGCCGCTGGGCCACCCAGGTGAGCGACTGGCTGAGGAGGTAAACATGGCACGAAAACCACGCATCGGCGTCACTGGTCCCGACCAAGGGGGCATGGCAGCCTGGCTGATGACCGCATGGTGCATCCTGCGCGCCGGCGGCCGACCGGTGCGGATCACCCCCACCCGTCCCCATGACGGCAGCGAGCTGGATGGCCTGGTGATCGGCGGCGGCGCCGACGTGGATCCGGGCCTTTACGGTCAGGATCCGCTGAGTCTGATGAAGGAAATCGAGGCCACTGAACGCAGGGGACGACAGCGACTACTGGGGTTCGTCCTCTATCCCCTGCTGTGGCTGCTGCGGCGAACCCTGTTCACCCGTCTGGAAGGCGAAGATCAGGGCCGAGACCGGCTGGAAGAAGCCCTGATCCGAATGGCCCGCGAGCGCGGCCTGCCGCTGCTGGGCATCTGCCGAGGCATGCAGCTGCTGAATGTGGTCCATGGCGGCACGCTGCACCAGGAACTGAGCGGTTTCTACCAGGAGTGCCCGCAGGTGCGCAGCATCCTGCCCCGCAAACAGGTGGTCCTGGAGCCGGGTTGCCGCCTGGCACAGCTGGCGGGTCCAACCCCTCTGGCGGTGAATGCCCTGCACAATCAGGCGGTGGATCGGCTGGGAACAGGGGTCATCATCGCCGCCCGGGAACCCAGCGGCGTGGTCCAGGCCATTGAGGTCGGAGGCGAGCCGATGCTGATCGGGGTACAGTGGCACCCGGAGTTCCTGCCCCACAAGGACCGGCATCAGGCCCTGTTCCGGGGGTTGGTGGCAGCCGCCGGGGCCGGCGGCCCTTGATCTTGGCCGGCACCGGGTCCAAGATTGAACCCATGGATGTATTCGGCGGCATGACCGTCATCACAGGGAGAAGATGCCATGGAGGCAGCTCAGGTGAACCCCACCCGGCCGATGGTGCCGGCCACGATGGAGCCGGTCGGCCCCTTCATTCTCGCCCGGGTCCTGGAGGCCCAGTCCGGTGAAGCCCGCTGGGTGGAATGTCCGGACGGCGCCACCCTGGCCCCCATGGCCCATGCGCAGGGCGTACCCGCCCTACGGCCGGGGGACCGGGTCCTGGTCCTGACCCAGACCACCACCGGCCCCATCGTCCTCGACCGCCTGCGGCGTCATGGTGAAGCCCCCCCCTGTACCGGGCTCACGGAACGGGACGGTCGGGTCCATCTGCGTGCGGAACAGGGTCTCTACCTACGCTGCGGCGCCGCCTCCATCAGTCTCGACCCGGAAGGACGCATGGAGATGCGCGGGCGGGAGCTGCACGGCATCATGGCGCGGGTGATGCACTTCCTCGCGGCCCGCATTCATTTCAACTGAGTCATCACCATGGCTTGCCCCCTTTGGCATGACCATGAACGGCTGGCCGGCCAGTGCTACCGGATGCTGCGCCATTACCGTGCCCTGGCCTGCACCCCGGCCACGCCCCTGGCCCGTCTGGAGCGGCGTCTGCTGGCCCACTGGATGCTGCTGGCACAGGACCCGTCGTCGGTTTGCCCGGACGATCACGGCGACCAGGCCCACTTCACCCGCTGCGCCGCCCGCTGGCTCTCCCGGTGGCCGCCCGCACCGGAAGAAGTCTGTCGGTCATTGCTGGATCATCCCGGGCATCCCTGGGGCTGGCTTCTGGAACACCTGCCGCCGGAACAACCTCGCCCCTGGCTTGAGGCCCTGGCGGCATGTCCGCCCCTCAGTCACCGGCGTTGGCGGGTGGCCGCACACCTGGTCACACCCGCCCCGGAACTCTGCCCGGCCCGCGCCCCTGAGGATCCTGATGAGGCCCTGGCGGCCCTGCGCTGGGGCGCCGACGCCCCATGGGCACCGGAGACCTGGTTCAGGAACCTGGATACGAGTCTGCCGCCCGAAGCCCTTTGCTGGCAACTGCGCGGCGGTCTGATTCGAGGCCTGCTTGCACCGTCGCTGGTGAAGGCTCACGCGGCGGTGCTGGCCGGATCCACCCCGGGACTGCATCTGCTGGGAGCCGGCGGTCTGCCGCAGGTCCTGCCTCGACTGCTGGAGGCCCTGCCCGAACACCCGGCCGCCGCCTGGGGGCTGGCGCTGCACGGGACCCATACCGCCACGGAAGCCCTGATCAGCGCCCTTGCCGATCCCCGGACCCTGCCCCACGCGTTGCCGGCCTTCGAGGCGCTAAGCGGCCTGACACTACCCGGGACCCAAGGTCCGCGCCCCCTGTCCACACCGTCTCCCCATGCTCAAGCCATGGCCTGGTGGCGACAGGTCCACCGCGCCGGACTGGCCGCGCACCCATTGTGGCAGGGGCGGCCACGCAGCCATGGGAAGCTGCTGGACTGGCTCGAAGACCATACCGGACAGGCGCTGGACGGCCCGCAGCTGCTGCTGTCGCTGGGCCTGGGCCGCCCCGTAGGCATGCCACAGGATGGCTGGCAGGATCGGCGGCGACAGACCCTGAGACAGGTCCGCGCCCATGCTTGAACTGTGCAACCACAGTCCCTGGGCCGCAGGCCTGTTCCCCGGCTGGGACCGCGACGGAAAGGGCCGGTATACCCTGGTCATCAAGCGTACTCACCGGTTTTTTTCTTCACGGGAAGAGCCGGAACCCCTGCATCCCCCTGCCCCGCTGATCACCGCCGACACCTATCAGGGTGAGCCGGGCGACAGCCCCCTGCTGCGGGCCACGGAGGCCGTCCCCTTCAAACAGGGGACCGATGTCCTGATCACCGGCCTGGACGGACTCCTGGGTGGCAGGGGCGCACGCGCGCTGAGGCTGCTCCTGAGCCGTGAAGGCCGGGTACTGCTGGACAAGACCCTGCACCGACAGCGGCCGGAGTCCCGGCGCCGTGACTGGCTACGCCCCTGGACCGGGCATGCATCGCACGCCCCGGGGCCGGGTCCCGTGCCCGGCCACGCCGCCCCTCAGACCCGGACGCTGCTCGGACTGACACCCCTGCCGACCCGACTCATGACCCTGCCCTTTCAGGGACCTCTGCCCGCCGATACCTTCAATCAGGCACCGCTCGATCAACGACTGGCGCAACCCCTTACGGGCCATGAAACCCTGACGCTGCAACCGATCCCGGACGGTACGGAATCCGAGCACTTCAGACTCAGGCTGCCGGCCGAGACCATCGGTGCATGGTGGGTTCGAGGTCGGAGCATGAAGCCCCTGACCCCGGTCTGCGACACCCTCTGGCTGGACGGGGATGCCGGCCTGGTGCATCACATTCACCGGGCCGGGATACCTGCCGATGCCGTCGATGGCGGCCGGGGCTGGATCCTGGTGGGACATCGGGACCATCCCCTGCACCGGACGCCCGCAGCATGAGCAAGCCCCAGCACCTTTACCTGCGACTGCACACCCCTCGCCTGTGGACGGCCGCCGGTGGAGATCACCTGGCTTTGTGGGCGGCGGCACGGGCCGGGATGGGGACACAGCAGTTTTCCGATCACCTGGCGGCACTCATGGCCGGCGGGGATCACCCCCGGGGACGCATACGGGTATCTCCGGCCCTTGAGGGCATGCCGGACAGCCGTGACCGTGTCCGGCGGATGCTGGCGCACGCGCTGCAAGATCCCTTGCCGGCGGACTGCACGGTGCTCTGGCCCTGCCGACCCGACACCCTGGAGCATCCCTGGCTGGCGCCGGAACGGATCTGGGACTGGATGGGCAAGGCGGCACTCCGGCACCCGCGAACCCGGCTGCAGATCGTGTTACTGGAAGGTTCCGCCGTAGGCCTCATGGACAGGGCACTGGCAGCACTGCACCAGGAACCGGACCATCACTGGGTACTGGGTTGCGTGGACAGCCTGTTGATACCGGAGATGCTGTCGGCGCTCCCGGCAGCAGGCAGAACACCGGCCTGGGACGAAGCCGATGGCCTGGTGCCGGGAGAAGCGGCGATCTTCATGCCCGTCTCCCTGTCTGCGGGTGGTCACCAGGTCCGTGCCTGGGATACATGCCCCGAGCCCCGCGATGTCGATCCCGAGGGTGGCGAATTTCTGGCCTGGGCCATGGCCCTGCACAGCAGCCTGGAACAGGCAAGCCTGGATGCCTTCGCACTGGACGGCGTGGTCCTGCCGGGCAATCCGGACAGGCATGCCGCCATGGAATGGTACGGTTGCCACGCCAGGGTCTGGCCGCTAAGGAATACCCACCCCCCCGAGGGATCGACCGGGCCGGAGCATCCCATACCCGACGGACTCCTGCCTCCCATCATGGACCTGGGGGCCGTGCTGGGACATGCAGGCGCCGCCCAGTACCTGCTGCAACTGGCGCTGGGCATGGGCTGGATGGAGGCCGCCCGCCGCCTGGCGGCCCGGGGGTGCGGCGGGCCGCTGCGGTCGGTGGCAATCCTGGATCGGCCGTTGACGGAGGAACGAGGTGTCGCAATTCTGGAAGTGACCCGGTGCGCGGACCCGGCCCACGGACAGCCTGAGTCCTAAACCGCCCGCTCAAGGTCAGAGGAGTTCCAACGGGGGCATGTCACCCCGGTGCCGCCAAGACCACAATAGCCATCGGGATTCTTGGCCAGGTACTGCTGATGATATGCCTCGGCAAAATAGAAGATCGGAGCAGACAGGATCTCGGTGGTGATATCGCCCAGGGCGCGGGCCTTGAGGGCCGCCTGGAACACGGACCGGGAGTGTTCCGCCGGCTCCGCCTGCCGGGTGCCATGGGTATAGATGCCCGAGCGGTACTGGGTGCCCAGGTCATTGCCCTGGCGCATGCCTTGGGTGGGGTCGTGGGATTCCCAGAAGGTCCTGAGCAGATCGGCATAACTGATCCGGGCGGGATCAAAGACCACCTGAACCACTTCGTTATGACCCGTCATGCCGCTGCAGACCTCCCGGTAGGTGGGGTTGGGCGTGAAGCCGCCAGCATAGCCCACCGCCGTGCTGTAGACGCCGGCCAGCCCCCAGAACCGGCGCTCAGCACCCCAGAAACAGCCCATGCCAAACAGGGCCGTTTCCATATCCTCGGGGAAAGGGGGCTTGAGGGGGGTGCCCAGGACATGGTGGTGTTCGGGTACCGGCATGGCCTCCTGCCGTCCTGGCAGGGCCTGCTCCGGCGCAGGTAGGGCGGTCTTGCGCAGAAAGGAAAACATCTCGGCACACCTCGGGAACGGGATATGCCGCATCATAGTTGATATTTTTACTCAGGAAAACAAGCGGCCACTCAAAAAGGATCCGGGGACTCAGGTTCTGACTTTGGCTTCGGGCCTGGAATCAGACTCAGGTGACGGGTATCAATCCGTGGCTCGGGCACATCACGGGGTTCACCCAGGGTCGCCCCGGGCTCAGCCAGGGTCAGGCCGGACAAGTCGACATCCAGGTCCGGTGTCGGCACCCGGTCACTCAGATCGGTCCCCGGCGGCGCCAGGGTCAGCTCCGGTGCCTGGATGGCGGTGGACGCAAGCCCGATCATCGCAGCAGGGGTGTCATCCAGCGCATCGGCCGCCGGTTCGGCGGCACACGCCATGATCCGGGCCGTCGCACCGGCTTCGCGCAGCAGTTCAAGATAACGCCGGGCGGTCGCCTCATCCACCCCTTTCTTGACCACCACCGGCTTGCCGGCCAGCATCCCCTCCACCCGGGCTTCCGGCACCCGGAACAGGGTCGCCAACCTGGCCTTGACGGTGGCCACATCCACGCCCTCCATGGGCTTGCCGGTCACGGCCACCAGATAGGCCCTGTCCACCATCGCGCACCTCCTTTTTTCGATTCAGCGCAACACCGCCTCCTCCGTGACCAAGGGCCGGCCCCCCCGGGAGGGGGCCGATCCTTGGCAAAACGACTCAGGCGTCGACGGCTGGCTCAGGCGGCTTGCCCTTCGCCATCCTGCGCTGCCACAGGAACAGAACCACGGCCAGCCCCAGACCCAGCAGGTCGGTAAGCAGATCCCCGGAGATGGCCATCAGCGCACCGGCAAACAGCAGCACGCGGACGGGCCATCCCGCCGCCCCGAAGAACCAGCCCTGCGCCGCACCCGCGAGCATGAATACACCCACCATCGCGGTGGCAAAGCTCTGGGCAATCTCCGTCCATTCGCCTTCCATCAGCAAGGCCGGATGATAGAAGAAGATGAACGGCACAATGAAGGCGGCCAGGCCCACCTTGAAGGCGGTCACCGAGGTTCGCATGGGCTCTGAGCCCGCGATGGCTGCCCCCGCATAGGCCGCCAGGGCCACCGGCGGCGTGATGGCGGACATCACCGCAAAGTAGAACACGAAGAAGTGCGCCACCAGCGGGGCCACGCCCATCTGGATCAAGCCCGGTGCCACCACCGATGCCGCCACGGCATAGGCCGCCGTGGTGGGCATGCCCATGCCCAGCAGCACGGAAATGCACATGGCGAACAGCAGGGCCAGCAGCTGGCTGTTCTCGGCTACGCCCAGGAGCAGCGAGGAGAACCGCAGACCGACCCCGGTCAGGCCGATCACACCGACGATGATCCCGGCGCAGGCACAGACGGCAATCAACTGGATGGACATCCGGGCCGCCAGTTCCAGAGCGCGGGCGGAGCCGAACAGCCCGAGGCGGAACGGAGTCAGCCAGCTCACCACCACGGCACTCATCAGGGCCACCGTGCCGGCGCGAATGACCGAGTACCCCATGAACAGGGCACCGATGAGGATGATGATGGGAGCGAACAGATAGACCTGCCGCAGCAACTTGCCGATCTGGGGCAGGTCCTTGGAGGGCAGACCCTTCATGCCGGTCTTGGCCGCTTCCATGTCCACCATGAAGTAGACGGAGGCAAAGTACAGCAGGGCCGGGATCAGGGCGGCAATGATCAGGTCGGTGTAGGGAATCCCCGTCACCTCCGCCATGATGAAGGCCCCCGCCCCCATCACCGGCGGCATGATCTGGCCACCGGTGGAAGCCGCCGCCTCAATGGCACCGGCACTGCGAGGCTTGTAGCCCACCCGTTTCATGAGGGGGATGGTCAGGGAGCCGGTGGCCACCACGTTACCTGCGGAAGTGCCGTTGATCATGCCCATCAGACCACTGGCAAACACCGCCACCTTGGCCGGACCACCGCGGGCACGACCGGCGGCGGCAAAGGCGAAGTTCACGAAGTAGTCACCCACCTTTGAGGCCTGCAGGAAGGCGGCAAAGGCGATGAACAACACGATATAGGTGGAGGACACCGCCGTGGTGGGGCCGAGAATACCGTTGTCCGTATAGATGTACGTGATGAAACGGTCGGCATCGTAGCCGCTGTGCTCCAGGACACCCGGCAGCCAGGGACCGACGAAACCGTAGAGGATGAAGATACCGGCGATGACCACCAAGGCCATGCCGGCCACCCGCCGGGTCAGTTCCAGGATCAGCAGGATACCGGCCGTGGCCACCCAGAAATCGGTCTGCGCAGGCATCACGCCCATGCGGAACTGCAGGACATCCAGATTGAACAGCAGGTAGGCACAGACCGAGATGCTCCCCGCCATCAGAGACCAGTCATACCAGCCGATGCGGTCGGAACGGGGCTTGAACATCCACGCAAAGACAATCCCCAGCACAACGCTGGCCAACAGCGCCCAGCTAAAGGTGTGGAATATCCACTCAGGCAGACTGTAGGTGTCGTGGCCCAGGCGCAGTTTCATATACATCGCGATGGCCATGGCCACCAGGGCATAGAGGGCTAACCCCACGGTGAGCACCATGGGCAGCAGTTCCAGGACCCATCGTCGTTTTCGCGGATCTGCCGGCGGCACACAGGCAGCCACGATGGCAAAACCGATCACCAGGGCACCCGCCACGTGGACGATGCGAAAAGCCCAGGTTTCCATCGGGATGACGTTGAGAACCAGGAGGTGGAAACTGGTATAGGTCAGACCAAGGAGGAACAACAGCAACTTTTGCCAGCGGGTGAGATTGCGCTGGGATGACATGCCCTCTTCGGCATCGGCAAGGGACGCAGCATCAATAGGGCCCGATTTTTCGGAGCTCGTCATGGGGAGGATCTTCTGAACGTACAGGTTGAGTCAGCCGGTTTTCCGGATAAAACACTTTGGGCCGCGCTCGGCGCGGCCCAAAGCAGTGAACCTTTCCGGGTTCTCGATCAGTCCTCGATCAGTCCTTGTACTCGGGCGGAATCAGGTGCTCGGGCACCTCAATGCCTTTTTCCTTGTAGTAGCGCACCGCACCCGGGTGGAACCACATGAAGGTGTTGTGCACCATGTTCTCGGCGAGGGTTTCCTCGGCAGAGCGGTGGATGGTCACCATGCGATCGTTGTTGTCCAGCACCGCCTTCATGACCTCATAGACGAAGGACTCCGGCATGTTTTTGCTAGCAATACCGAAGTTCCACAGGGCCACGGTGGGCTGCTCTTCAGTCACGGAGCGATAGGTGTTGGCAGGGATGACGAAGCGGCTCACCGGATGATTCTCGGTGATTTTGGCGATCTCTTCCTCATTGAGGGAGAAGATATTCACCGGCTGCTGGGCCTCAATCTGGCTGAAGGCGGAGATCGGCACACCGGCAGCGAAGGCGAAGGCGTCCAGCATGCCGTCCTGCACCTGACCCACTTGGTCGGCGGCGCCGCCGTAACGGACGCGCACGTTCAGACCCAGGTCACTGAAGAAACGAGGCCAGAACACGCTGGCGGTACCGCCGCGGGGACCCACGCCAACGCGTTTGCCGTCCAGATCGGCGATGCTGCTGATACCGGAGCGCTTCAGCGCCACCACCTGCAGGGGGGTCTGGTACATGGGAAAGAGGGCGCGGACATCACGGGTCTGCAGACCACGGGCCACTTCCAGCTCGCCGTCCCAGCCTTCGCGGGCCGGACCCATGGTGGTCATGCCGAATTCCAGGCGACCCTGGTGCACCAGCACCATATTCTGGGTCGGACCGCCGGTCACTTCGGCGGAGGCGTTGACGCCCACCATTTCCTGAATCAGGCCGCCCCAACCGGCACCGTAGATGAAGTAAGTCCCACCCTGGGATGCCGTGCCGATGTTGACCGAATTCGGCCACCCGGTACGATCCTGTGCCGATACCGCTCCCGCGGTCATCAGCATGCAGCTCAGGGCGGCAACACCCGCCCAGCGGAAATAACTTCTCAACATGGCAACACTCCTCCTGGGAGTATGGGCAACCTTCGAGGGCTACCTGGGATGTCTTGCTTGATGGTTTGAGATCTTCTGGGCCATCCCGAGAGACCGCCATGTCCCAGCCGGCCAAGCCCGTTCCCGAAGATAGCATAGACCGCAGGAGGATTTTCACGCTGAAGTAAGATTCCGTTGACATCGGTCGGCATCAGCACCTTGCCCGACATGGCGGAACTGTATGGGAAGCAATCCGGGAAAGCGCTGAAAAAGCCCCTTGCCGCCATGCTCGCGAATGCGGGAGTCCAGGATTTTCAGTCTGTTACTGGATTCCCGCTTGCGCGGGAATGACGACAATTTGATCGGGCTCGCACTTCCGGGACATGCTGGATCCGACTTGCGCGGGAATGACGGCGATTCGATCAGGGCTGCATTACCACCGTCCTGGAATTCCGCTTGGGCGGGAATGACTTATTCGGGTCATCCCCAAACGCCGAATTCCTTAGTCATCCGCGGCGGGATTGGCGCTGATTTGCTGCAATTGGGCCACGGCGGCGGCCAGATGCTCCAGAAAACGGGCGCCCTCTCCTTCCGTGAGCTTCGCCCGCAGCCGGGACATCAGGTGCTCATGTCGATCGTGAAGCTCCCGGGCCAGGCTCATGAGTCCGGCCCTCTCATCCTGACGGCGGGCGGCTTCCACGTCCGGATGGTCGGGACTCAGCGTGAGTGAAAGGTCGATCAGTCGTCGCAGCCGCTCGGCCCCGGCCTCCTCGGAGGCCTGACCCAACTCCTGGGAAAAAACCTGAATGTCATGGATCTCCCCCATCAGGTTCTGCATGTCTTTGAGTTCACGGATCAGCTCCTTGCCCCCGTCCAGTTCCGCCGCCACCGGCTCCAGTAGATAGCGCAGGCGCTTGCCCTTGATACGGGCCTGATGCACCGCCTCGTCCGCCTCACCGTCATCCCCCGCCACCCGCAGCAGGTGCCGACGAAAATCCTCCGCAGACTCCAGCAGCCGTGCGGCGGTGACGGCACCAAAGGGCGGACTCTCATCATCACGAATCAGGTCCAGCCGCTCATGCATCCGCTTGTGCAGGCGCCCAAGGGCATCGGGCAGGGTTTCGTGCAGATCCTGATACTCTTCCTGCAGCCGCTGCTCCAGGCGTCCCATCATCCACTGGTAGCCGGGCCGTTGGTGGGATTTCACCTGGCCGCGCTGCTGTTCCATCCAGGCAATCTGTACCTCCGTGTCCCGGGCCGGACCCGTCCCGGCGGCCAGTTCCTTCACCCGGCGACGCAGTTTTTTCGGTAACCAGGACTTCACGAAGGTCTTGTGCGCCGCCAGCAGACTGCGCAATCGCCGCAGAGCCACGCGAAAATCATGCAGGGCTTCCGTATCCTGCGGGTCCGACAGCCGCTGGGCGGCCTGGGCGGCCTGATCGAGATACTTTCGAGCCAGATCACGCACCACGCGGGCCGCAGGCTGGATCGCCAGACTTTCTTTCATGAATCACCGTTCATCCAATGGTCAATAAGCGCCGCCATTAACGCCGATGTAGATGACATTTCAATGAACCCGGTGGCAAGGACCGACCATAGGGCACTCCCCTATGCATGGACTCCTGTGGGAGCGGGCCTGCCCGCGAACGGGCAGGCCACGGACATTACCGCCGAAACACGCTGTCCACACTGAAACGCCCGGCACCGGCAAACAGGAACGCCACCATCACCGCGCCGTAGAGCAGAGACAGCTCCTTGCCGGAACCACCCGCGGCAAAGACCGGGTCACCCCCATGGGCGATGAAGGCCGCCACCATCATGGCGCCCAGGATGGCGGCCGCCGAAGCCCGGGTCAGCAGTCCCGCCGCCAGCAACAGCCCCCCCACCGCCTCCGCCAGTCCCGCCAGCCAGGCAAAGAACAGGGGGGATGAAAACCCCAGGCTCTCCACGAACCCCACAAAGCCCGCGGACGGGGGCAATTTGTCCAGGCCATGCCCGAAGGCCATCATCAGGCCGGCCGCCACCCGCAGCACCGTCATGCCCGCATCGGCGAGGGCGGAAGCGGGGGTGGTACCGCCGAAAAGCAGGGTCTGGCTGTTGAACTGCATGAATCTGAGTCTCCTTATTGGATCTTGTGAAGGCATTGACCACGAAACGGCGGGGCGGCGGAACCGACGGACGCATATCACCGACGAATGCCGCCCCCTCCGGGTCCGTGGGCACTACACTGAAGGACAGGAAGGATCCGCTGAACATCGTGATCCGTTCCTGAAGGGGTTTGGTGTCATTTTGCACCGATTCGTTCCATGCACACACAAGTCAAGAAGAGATTTGGGGGAAACACATGCACAACCAAGGAATGTCCCGTCCCATCCTGGCCGGCACCCTGGCCATGGCACTGCTCGCCGCCGGCACGACGGCCGCGGCCGACTCCCGCTTCGGGATGGCGGCCAAGGTGGGGACTACCGGCCTGGGCCTGGAAGGCACGGTCGGGCTGAGCGAGCGGGTGAACCTGCGAGCCGGCCTGTACGGCTTTGACTACAGCAAGGACTTCGAAGAGGAAGGCATCGACTACGACGGTGACCTGAAACTGCGCAGCGCGGCCCTGCTGGCGGACTGGCATCCCTTCGGCGGCAATTTCCGGGTGAGCGCCGGGGCCTATCACAACGGCAACGAACTCAAGGGGAAGGCGGACGGCAGCCTGGACATCGGTGATAACACTTATGACGCCAGCCTCGACGCCACCATCGACTGGCGTTCCTTTGCCCCCTATGTGGGGATCGGCTACGGCAACGCCATCCGCGGCAGCCGCTGGTCCTTCGCCATGGATGCCGGGGTGATGTTCACAGGATCGCCGGATGTACGGTTGAGGGGTGAGTACAAAGGAGATGATAGCCAGGAAGCTTTGGATTTTGGTAACGACCTCAGGCAGGAAGAGCAGGACCTCAAGGACGAACTCAAGGATTTCAAATACTGGCCCGTCCTGAGCCTGGGCGTGTCCTACCGGTTCTGATCCACCGGTCGCGTGGGGCCGTCTCAACCCACGCGACCATATTCCTCCGCCCCGCTCAGCCAGCGCCGGATCAGCGGCTCCACATGGTCGGGGTAATCCCGCATCAGCCGGGTCGCCGCCGCCTTCACCGTATCCAGCAGATCCTGATCACGCACAATCTCGGCAATGCGAAACTGCATCATCCCCGTCTGCCGGGTGCCCAGCACCTCCCCCGGCCCCCGCAACTCCAGGTCGATGCGGGCAATCTCGAACCCGTCGGTGGTGGCCCTCAGAGCCTCCAGGCGGCGCTGGGCAGTGTCGGACAGAGGGGGATGATAGAGCAGCACGCAGGCGCTTTCCGCCGTTCCCCGCCCCACCCGGCCCCGCAGCTGATGCAGCTGAGCCAGACCCAGGCGCTCCGCGTTCTCGATAATCATGAGGGAGGCATTGGGCACGTCCACCCCCACCTCGATCACCGTGGTGGCCACCAGCAATTGCAGCTCGCCGGCCTTGAAAGCGGCCATCACCGTCTCCTTCTCCCGGGGCTTCATGCGCCCGTGCACCAGCCCCACCCGGATACCGGTCAGGGCCTCCCGCAATAGGGCATGGGTGTCCTCCGCCGCCTGGGCCTGCAGGGCCTCGGACTCCTCGATCAAGGTGCAGACCCAGTAGGCCTGCCGCCCCTGGCCGATGGCATGGTGGATGCGTTCCACCACCTCCGCCCGACGGGCATCACTCACCGCCACCGTCTTCACCGGGGTACGCCCCGGGGGCAACTCGTCAATGACCGAATAGTCCAGGTCGGCGTAGGCGGTCATGGCCAGGGTGCGGGGAATGGGGGTGGCGGTCATGATCAGCTGATGG
The DNA here is from genome assembly GCF_022227785.1 of Ectothiorhodospira lacustris. NCBI lineage: Bacteria > Pseudomonadati > Pseudomonadota > Gammaproteobacteria > Chromatiales > Ectothiorhodospiraceae > Ectothiorhodospira > Ectothiorhodospira lacustris. The sequence goes on from NZ_JAJNQM010000002.1 coordinate 53,197, forward strand.
GGCAGACGGCCGTCCCGGGCACCCTTCTCCCGCAGGGCCATGCGCTGATGCACACCGAATCGGTGCTGTTCGTCCACGATCACCAGGGCCAGGTCCTCGAAGCTCACCTCGTCCTGGAACAGGGCGTGGGTGCCCACCGCCACCCGGGCGGTACCCTCGGCCAGCGCCGCCAGGGACTCCCGGCGGGCGCGCACCCCCTGTCTGCCGGAAAACCAGGCCACCGGAATGTCCAATGGCCCCAGCAGGGCGCGAAAGTTGTGGTGATGCTGTTCCGCCAGGATCTCCGTGGGGGCCATCACCGCAGCCTGATGACCGGCCTCCACCGCGTGCAGGCAGGCGGCCACCGCCACCAGGGTCTTGCCCGAACCCACGTCCCCCTGTACCAGACGCAGCATGGGACTGGGCCGCGCCATGTCCCGTTCCAGTTCCCGGATCACCCGGTCCTGGGCGCCGGTGAGTGCAAACGGCAGGGACCGGCGCAGACGACCGAGCAGATTGCCGTCCACCCGTATCACCGGGGCGGGCCGGGCGGTGGTGCGGGTGCGCAGGCGGTACAGGCTCAGGTGATGGGCCACCAGTTCCTCGAAGGCCAGACGCCGCTGGGCGGGGTGACGGCCCGCCAGCAGTGCCGCCACGGAAACATCCGGTGGCGGCCGATGCACGGTGCGCAGGGCCGATTCCAGATCCGGCAGGCCGGCGGGATCCAGTACCCCCGGCGGCAGCCAGTCCGGCAGGTGTTCCAGGCGGGCCAGGGCCTCGTCGGTGAGACGGCGCAGACTGATCTGATGCAGCCCTTCCGTGGTGGGATAGACGGGAGTGAGGCAATCCTCCACCGGAGCCGAGTCATCCTGGATCACCCGGTACTCCGGGTGCACCATCTCCAACCCCTGCCGGCCGCCGCGCACTTCACCAAAACAGCGCAGCCGCACCCCGCGCACCAGGTTGTGCTGCTGGGCGGCGGAGAAATGGAAAAACCGCAGATTGAGGGCGCCGGTGCCGTCGGCCAGGCGCAGGATCAGCATGCGCCGACCGCGGGACTGAACCTCGGCGAGGGCGATCTCCCCTTCCACCACCGCCTCGTCTCCGGGGCGCAGACCGGCAACGGGCAGGACCCGGGTACGGTCCTGGTAACGCAGGGGCAGATGGAACAGCAGGTCGGTCAGGGTATGGATGCCCAGCTTTTCCAGCCGGGCCGCCTGTTTCGGGCCGACGCCCTTGAGAGTGGTGACGGGTTCGGTCATGACGCTATCCGCTTGATTCCTTTCCCGATGATGCCATGTCCCTGGCCATGATGGCCCCTCCCCCCCCCCCTGGAGGAGGGGCCGCCGGATTCCGTCAGGACAGATCCATGATCCCGTCCATCTCCACCTGGGCGTCCTTGGGCAGGCTGGCAACGCCGATGGCGGCACGGGCCGGATAGGGCTCGTGGAAGTATTCGGCCATGACCTGGTTCACGGTGGGGAAATGGGTCAGGTCGGTGAGGAAGACATTGAGCTTGACCACGTCGTCCAGGGTGCCGCCGGCGGCTTCGGCCACGGCCTGCAGATTGTCGAACACCCGGCGGATCTGGGCCTCGATGGGGCCTTCCACCATATCCATGGTCTCGGGCACCAGGGGGATCTGGCCGGACAGGTAGACGGTGGACCCCACCTTCACGGCCTGGGAATAGGTACCGATGGCCTGCGGAGCCTTGTCGGTGGCGATGATTTCACGGGACATGGGAGATTCCTTCTGGTCGTCGATGTGGAGGATCAACCGGGCAGCAGCGTTTCCCCGGCCAGGAGTTCGTCCAGGGTCTGGCGGCGATGGATCAGCCAGTCCCGGTCCCCGTCCACCATCACCTCCGCGGGCCGGGGACGGGTGTTGTAGTTGGAGCTCATGGTGAAGCCGTAGGCCCCGGCGGATCGCACCGCCAGCAGGTCTCCGGCGGCCAGGTCGAGGGTTCGCTCCTTGCCCAGGAAATCCCCGGTTTCGCAGACCGGACCCACCACGTCATAGGGGATGCCCTCGCCGCCCCGGGGACGCACCGGCACGATGTCCATCCACGCACTGTAGAGGGAGGGCCGGATGAGATCGTTCATGGCCGCGTCCACGATGGCAAAGTGCTTGTGGCGGGTGGGCTTGAGGTATTCCACCCGGGTAAGCAGCACCCCGGCATTGCCGGCGATGGCCCGTCCGGGTTCCACCAGGATCTCGTAATGGGTATCCCGCAGCGCCTCCAGCATGGCCCGGGCATACGCTTCGGGCAGGGGCGGATGCTCGTCCCGGTAACGGATTCCCAGCCCGCCCCCCAGATCCAGATGATGGAGCCGGATGCCCTCGTCCTCCAGGGTCCGGGCCAGGTGCAGGACCCGGTGCAAGGCGTCCACGAAGGGTTCCAGGCGGGTGAGCTGGGAACCGATGTGGCAGTCGATGCCGATGATATTCAGGTGCGGCAGTGCCGCAGCCCGCCGATAGAGATCCAGGGCATCGGCCACGTCCACGCCGAACTTGTTTTCCTTCAGCCCGGTGGAGATGTAGGGATGGGTCTGGGCATCCACGTCCGGATTGACCCGCAGGGACACCGGCGCCGTCACCCCCAGGGCACCGGCCTCGGCATTGAGGCGCTCCAGTTCCGCCGCCGATTCCACGTTGAAGCAGCGGATGCCCAGTTCCAGGGCACGGCGCATCTCGTCGGTCCGCTTGCCCACGCCGGAGAAGACCACCTTGCCCGGATCACCGCCGGCCCGCACCACCCGCTCCAGTTCGCCGACGGAGACGATGTCGAACCCGGACCCGAGCCGGGCCAGCAGGTTGAGTACCGCCAGACTGGAATTGGCCTTCACCGCATAGCACACCAGATGGGGATGATCCCCCAGGGCGCGATCAAACGCGTGCCAGTGACGCTCCAGGGTGGCCCGGGAATAGACGTAAAGCGGCGTTCCGTGACGCTGCGCCAGGTCTTCCAGGCTCAGGTCCTCGGCATGCAGGACCCCGTTGTGATAGTTGAAATGATCCATGGAGGTGTATGTCCGTCGCGACGCGACATGGAATGGAACAAGGTCGGAAACGCGGTCTCAGTCCGCCGCGCGACGCTCTTCCTGGGGCAGGTAGAGGTCGCCTTTCTGGCCGCAACTGGCCAGCATGCTGGCGGTGCCCAGTACCACGACCACGCCGATCAGCATCAGGTTGGACCAGCAAAAGCGCATGGGGGGTTCCTCATCTTTTCACAGGCAACCCGCATGATAGCATCGGGCGGGATCACCCGGCTTCATAGCGGATCTTCACGATCTCGTAATACTGCTCCCCCGCCGGGGTCTGCACCTTGACCTCGTCATCCAGGGCCTTGCCGAGCAGGGCACGGGCCACGGGAGAATCCAGACTGATCCAGCGCCGGTCCGGATCAAACTCGTCGGCACCCACGATACGGTATTCCACCTCCCGGTCCGCTTCGTCCAGCAACGTCACCCAGGCACCGAAATAGACCTTGCCCCGGTCGGCCGGCGGCTCGCGCACCACCTTGAGGCCGGGCAGACGCTTCTGCAGGTAACGAATCCGCCGATCGATCTCCCGCAGTTCCTTCTTGCGGTAGATGTATTCCGCATTTTCCGAGCGGTCGCCTTCCGCAGCGGCGGCGGCCAGATGACGGGTGACATCGGCGCGGCGGCCCCACAGGCCCGACAGCTCTGCATCCAGAACAGCATAGCCCTGGGGCGTGATATGGGGCGAGGATCGGGGTGCGGGTGGGCGCCAGCGGCTCATGGGCTCAAGGATCCGTCGTAAGACATCCCCACAGCATACAACGCCTTGACGGGGAGCGGGATTTGCATGGTGGTCCGCCCTCTGTCTACCATCAACTGAATACCCCTCCGGGACAACCCCATGCAGACACCCGATTACCAGGGTCATTGCCTGGCCAATCTGATGACCTCCCTGATCAGCGGCCTGGGCGGCACGCCCTCCTGTCACGGCCCCCTGCAGGCCCTGCCCCCCGAGGAAGTAGGCCGGCATCGCCATGTGGTCCTGGTGGTGGTGGATGGACTGGGTGACGGGTTCCTGAAGACCCGCCCCGCCCCGTTCCTCAACGGGCATCGCCGCGCCGGCATCCATGCCGTCTTTCCCACCACCACGGCCACCGGGATCACCACCTTCATCACCGGCGATGCCCCGGCCCAGCATGGCCTCACCGGCTGGCATGTGCATTTTCGTGAGCTGGGCACGGTACTGGCGGTACTGCCCGGCAAACCCCGCTACGGCGGAAGCGGGTATGATCGGGTGGAAGGCCTGGATGTCCTGAAGTGGCTGGGCCATGACGTCACCTTCAACCGCATCCCGGTTTCCAGCACCATGGTGGCCCCCAACAAGATCGCCAACACCCCCTTCAACAAGGCCCACAGGGGCAGGGCCCGGCTGCTGCCCTTCAGCAGCCTGCAGGACATGGTGAACCGGGTGGAACAGACGGTGAAGGGCCGGCACGGCAACCGGTATGTCTATGCCTACTGGTCGGAACTGGACAGTCTCGGCCATTACCACGGCCCCGACGCCCCCCAGACCCGCAAGCACCTGGAGGAAGTCGACCGGGCCCTGGCAAACCTGGCCGCCCGCCTGGCGGGGACCGACACCCTGCTGATCATCACCGCCGACCACGGCATGACGGCGGTGGAACACCGACTGATACTGGCGGACCATCCCGAGATCGCCGACTGTCTGACCCTGCCCCTGTGCGGTGAGCCGCGGGTGGCCTGGGCCTATGTGCGCCATGGCCGGCATGAGCGGTTCGAACGGCTGGTCAGGGAACGGCTGGGTCATGCCTGCACCCTGCGCCCCAGCGCGGAACTGCTGGAAGAAGGCTGGTTCGGCCCGGGCACGCCCCACCCCGAGCTGTCCGCGCGGATCGGGGACTATGCCCTGCTGATGCAGCCGGGGTGGATCGTCTCGGACCGGTTGCTGACGGAAAAACCCTTCGACATGAAGGGGGTGCACGGAGGTCTGACGCCCGAGGAACTGGAAGTCCCACTGGTGGTGACGGTCTGCTGAGCGGGGTGACCGTGCTATCATCGCCGGTCACCCACTGGAACAGGACACCGCCATGTCAGAAGCCCCCAACCTGTTCGACAGCGCCGCCAGCCAGACCGTGGAACTGGCCAATCGCCTGAGCGACGGCGACCCCCAGGCCGACCTGTGGGAGATTGCCGACGGTTTGCTGGCGGGCGCGGTTCACTACTGGCTGTATACACGCCAGCCCTGCGGCGACCCCCGCTGTGAACAGTGCGCCACCATCAGCACGGCCGAGGAACGCCTTGCGGTCATGCTCAAGGATCTGGAAGAGTACGCCCGGGACAGCGATTATTTCCATTCACCCACGGACGTGAATGTGGGCAGGGCCTGAAGATGCCACATGCCCCTCTCCCCGGAGAGGGGCATGATCATCCCGGTAGCCGGATCTCCACCCGGGCGCCCCCCAGGGCCTCCGACGTCCCGATGGTCAGACGCCCCTCGTAGGCACTGACGATCTCGTTCACCACCGCCAGACCGATCCCCTGTCCCGGCACTCCTTCGTCCAGGCGCCCACCCCGAGCCAGGATGGCCGGAACCTGATCCGCAGGGATGCCGGGGCCGTCGTCCTCCACCCGCAGTACCAGCCATCGCCCTTCTGTCGCCGACGATACCCTGACCCGGCTGCGGCCGTATTTCCAGGCGTTATCCATGAGGTTGCCCAGCAGCTCCATCAGATCCCCCTCGTTACCCCGGAAACGGCTGTCGGCTGATACGTCATCGAAAAAGACCACCCCCTTGTCGGGATAGACCTTGTCCAGGGTCCGGCCCAGACGCTGCACCAGCGATGCCACTGCCATGGGAGCGGCCAGGGCCCGGTGGCCGGCGGTGGCCGCTCGCTGCAACTGATAGGCCACGATCCGGTCCATGCGTTCCAGTTGTTCAAGATCATGCCGCCGGTCTTCGTCATGACGGGATTCCAGGCTGCCCCGCAGGACCGCCAGCGGGGTCTTGAGGCTATGGGCCAGATCCGCCAGGCCATCACGGTAACGCGCCAGCTGGGCACGCTCCTGTCGCAGCAGATCATTCAGGTTATCCGTCAGAGCCTTGAGTTCCACCGGATAGCGCCCGGTCAGAGCACTCTGCTCTCCCTGCTCCATGGCGCGCAGTTCCCGCGCCACCCGGCGCAGCGGAATCAGGCCCAGATACAGGGCCAGGGACTGGGCCGCCAGCAGCAGCACCGCCAGCACCGCCAGCCAGCCCCACAGGCTGCGCCGGTAAGTACGCAGCTGGGCTTCAAGGCCGGAACGGTCCTCGCTCAGGGTGAAGGTCAGGGGCACCACGCCGCCGGGCGTCTCCCAGTCCACGGTCATGCGGGCCACGAAGGCGCGGTCATCCGGTTGCAGTCCGTAGGTTCCCAGGGCCGAAGGGGACCGCCACAGGGTTCTGCCGAGGTCATCGCCGACACGGGCATGGAGTCCGGAATCCGGCAGCATGAGTCGGGATTCGGGCAGGCGCTCCGGCAGGCTGACCCGACCGGCCGGGTCCACTTCAGCCGCACCCATCAACAGGAACAGCTGGGCCTGCAGACGCTCTTCCACCGCATAGACGGCACTGTCCCGGAATGCACGATCCAGGGCCAGGGCGGTCACGACGGCGAAGACCGCCACCACCAGGGCGGCGATCAGACTCACCCGCAGGGTCAGGGAGTTCATGTCTCCTGGTCGGGAGGCAGGGCCAGACGGTACCCCCGCCCGCGCAGGGTCTCGATAGGACTGAGTCGGCTCTCCGGGTCCAGCTTGCGACGCAGGCGCCCGATGAGCACCTCCAGCACGTTGCTGTCCCGGTCCTCGTCATGGGGGTAGAGGTAGTCGGTGAGACTCTGCTTGGAGATCACCTGACCGGGATGCCGGGCCAGATGTTCCAGTAGACGGTATTCAAACGTGGTCAGACTGACCGGTTGCCCGGCCATGGTCACGGTCTGGGCCTGGGTATCGAGCACCAGCGGCCCGAAGGCAAGCCGGCCATCCGGTCTCCCCGCGGCCCGCCGCGCCAGTGCCCGGAGACGGGCGATCAGTTCTTCCATGTGAAAGGGCTTGACCAGATAATCATCCGCACCGGCCTCCAGGCCTTCCACCTTTTCCTGCCACTGCCCGCGGGCGGTCAGGATCAGGATGGGCAAACGCCGTCCCGCGGCCCGTGCCTGGCGGATCACCTCAAGGCCGGGCAAACCGGGTAGGCCCAGATCCACCACCGCCGCATCGGCCGGATACTCCAGCAACCGATAAAGACCGTCGCGCCCGTCGCCGCTGGTATCCACCATCCAGCCTTCCTGCTCCAGTCGTTCCCTGAGCCGGGTCTGCAGCGCGGTTTCATCCTCGATGACCACCACCCGCATGGGCTTACCGCCACTCACCGGTGACGGCATCCACCAGGATGTTCCGCACCCGCTGATCGTCGGTGAGGATGCGGATACGATGCACCCGGCGACCGTTCTGGGTCTGGGTCTCCGCCGACAGGACCCGCCCCCCGGTGCCGGCCTGGACCAGGGCCACGGCTTCATCAAGAGACAGTTCGCTTGACTGTTCCTGCACCGGAAACAGAAAAGCGGCGCGGGACGACTCCACCAAAGTGGCGGCACCCGCCGGGAAGGCCATTGACAGTGACAACGCCAGGCACGGCCACAATCCAGAACCTTTGGCCGGGATCAGGGCATGGCGATGGCGGGTCCAGTGCTGCATGAGTGCGAGTGTACCAGTAGCCGTTGGCAGGGTCAGGCCCCTGGGAGCATGGGTCCTGACCCGGGCGGGACCGATCCTGAAACGAGGGTCAGAAGCGGTAACGATAATTGACGTTCACGTCCACCCGCCCACCGGCATCACGATGATGAACGGGGTATGGAGGCGGCGGCGGCCGGTAATGGCTCCGGTAATGGCCCGGTCCCCGCTGCGGGACACGGGCATCCCGATACCCCTGGCGATAGCCGTCCTGATAACCGACGCCGTAACCCTGCCGATAGCCATGGGCAGATGCCCAGGGCGGCGGGCCACCCCTGGACACGGGCTGCATGTGAGACGGTGGTACTTGGTGACCAGGATGCCAGGTATGCCCCGGCCCGGCCTGCACGGCCATGGGCAACAGCAACAGTCCACCGACTGCACCCAGGACCCACACACTGCGGATAAAAGGCTTCATGATTGTAATCTCCTCTGCTGGAGGGTTCCGGACCGGTCCCGGACTTGCGGACCGGCCGTCGCCGGTGTCCGACGATGGCTCCATTGATACGCTCCACCCCCTGAATGGTGCCTGAACCTCTCGTCATGAAGCCGTGAATCAGGTATACAAAGGGGCATGGATAGCATCGGCTGGATCATCATCAGTCTCATCACCCTGTTCCTGCTGGGACAGTTCGCCCTCGTCTATCGCACCCGCGGCATGCAGGGGCGGCCGGCCCCGGACCTGAGCAATCTGATCAGTGAGGAACAAAAGGCCCACGAGACCCTGTACTTCTACTTTCACAGCCCCCGTTGCGGCATGTGCAAGGAGGTATCGACCATCCTTGATCCCCTCATGTCCGAGCGGACCGATATCATCGACATCGACGTGAGCCGTCGCCCGGACATGGCCCGGCGCTTCAAGGTCATGGGCACCCCGACCCTCATGCGGATCCGTGACGGTCGTATCGAGAAGGTGCTCATGGGCACCCGCAATGAAGAGATCGTACGCGCCTTCATCGGCTGAACACGCCCCTGCAGGAACCCTCATGCATCAAGACCCCGCCACACTGCGCGCCCATCTGCAAGGTGAAATGGGCGCCATAACCTGGCCTGAATTGCAGCCCCATTTCGCCCGCGGTGCCCTGTTGGCGGTTACCGATCCCCTGGACCTGCTGGAAGCCGCCATGGCCCTGGTTCAGGATGACAAGGCCACCGTAGAGGCCTGGCTCAAGGCCGGCACCCTACAGCAACCCGATACCGATCACGCCCGCGGCTGGGAGCACCGCCGACCCCGGTTCCAGGCCGTGGTGATCGCACCCTGGGTACTGGTCAAGGAATCCACTCCCTGACGTCTCGCCCATCCTGCGGTTCGTCCCGTGATCCGTTATCATCGGGGTTTGTAACCTCTTTACAGGAGGAGGCAACCATGATGCAGCTCAGCCCCCGCTTCGTCTGCGGGATCATCAGCCACGCTCGGGAATTCCATGCCCAGGAAGACGTAATGTTTCCGGAGGAACCCGACAACCAGAACGATGGCTGGATCGACGAGGCCCTGGCGGAACACGCGGACAACCCGGTGTATCTGGAGATCAAGAACACCATCGACGAATTGGAACCGGAACTGCAGGCCAACCTGGTGGCCCTCATGTGGCTGGGCCGGGGTGACTACACCGAGGACGAATGGGACGCAGCCCTGGAAGAGGCCAAGGACAACTGGACACCTCGTACCGCCGATTATTTGCTGGCCACCCCCATGGGAGCCGACTATCTGGCCGAAGGGCTGGCCATGTTGGGCCATTCCTGCGAGGACGAATAGCAGGGATCCACGACCCACCATGGACATCCTCTACAGCATGCGCCTGCAGGCGCGCTTCAACCGCTGGTCCAATACCCGGATCCTGGATTACTGTGACGACCTGCGCGACGAAGAGCGCAAGCACGAGATCTCGGGGCCGCAGGCTTGGTCGATTCATGGCCTGCTCAACCAGATGCTGCTGCGTGACCGGATCTGGCTCGGGCGCATGCTGAACAAACCCTACGTCCACCGCACCCCGGACCAGGTGCTCTATACCGAATATGCCCTGCTGCGGACCGAGCGCCTGCGGACCGACAGCGAGATCATGAATTTCGTGCAGAACCTGGCTTACCCCAACCTGGACCGACAGATCAGCTTCCGCCACGAGCGAAGCCAGCGGGACTGCACCCTGCTGCTGGGGGACTGCCTGCTCAGCATGCTGCATCATCAATCCCTGCAGCGGGGCCGGATGACCGTCCTGCTGTCCCAACTCGGCGTGTCCATGGGTCCCATGGATATCAGTGCCATGCCCGGCATCGTCGAGTAAACCCCGTTACATCATCCTTTCAGGTACGTTCCATGACCGATCTCCCGACCCTGATCCGCTCCGTCACCTATCATGGCCTGGAGCCGGGTGGGCGGCTCATCGTGCTGGGTGCGGTGCATGGCAACGAGACCTGCGGCACCCGGGGCATCGAGCGGGTGATGGCGGAACTGGACAGCGGGAAGCTGACCCTGGACCGTGGCCTGGTGACCTTCGTACCCGTCACCAATCCCCTGGCTTTCCAGCTCGGACAGCGCATGGGGGACCGCAACCTCAACCGCAACTTCCGCATCAGTGACACGCCGCTGGATTTTGAGGATCGTATTGCCAACCGCCTGGGACCCCTGCTGGCCCGGCATGACGTACTGCTGGACCTGCACTCCTTCCATACCCCGGGAGAGCCCTTCGTCATGCTGGGTCCTCGGGACAATGCCGGCGAGCTGGAGCCCTTCACCCACGCCGCCGAAGAGGAGGCGCTGGCCCGGCGCCTGGGAGCCCGGCGCATCGTCGAGGGCTGGCTGGACACCTATGCCCGCGGCGTGGCCCGGCGCCTGCGCAATCCCAATGCAGACCTGCGGGCGCAGATGCTCAGCACCGACCCCAGCTACGGCATCGGCACCACCGAGTTCATGCGCGCCGGGGGTGGTTATGCCCTCACCCTGGAATGTGGTCAGCACGAGGCCCCGGAGGCGCCCGCGGTGGCCTATCAGGCCATTATCAATACCCTCGCCCACCTGCAACTGGTGGACAGCCTGCCGGCGGCGCCCCCGGGGCAGGGCCTGGAAGTACTGAAGCTGGTGGAGGTGATCGATCGGGATCACCCGGAAGACCGGTTCTCCCGGGACTGGACCAGTTTCGATCCGATCCGCAAGGGGGATGAGATCGGTCGACGCCATGACGGCACCTCGGTGTCGGCACCGGCGGACGGCTTCATCGTCTTCCCCAACCCCAATGCCCTGCCGGGCAACGAGTGGTTCTATCTGGCCGAAGCCAGCGAACGGATGAGAACGGTCTAACCGCCGTTGCGCTTGCCACGCTTCTTGCGCGCCTTCTCCACCACCGCCAGCTGAGCCATGGCCTGCAGCAGGACCGCGTGGGCCTCGTCGCGGTCGGTGTAAAGCACGCTGTTCTGCATGATGTCCTCCGCCCGGCACTTGGCCTCGTGGGCAGCCTCCTCGTCGATATCCTCGCAGCGCATGGCCGTGTCCGCCAGCACGATCACCCCGCCGGGCTGGACTTCCAGCATGCCCCCGGAGACATAGAGGTACTCTTCTTCCCCGGACCCGACCGGAATGAAACGTACGACGCCCGGAAGGATAGGCGTCAGCAGCGCCGAATGACGGGGAAAGACCCCCAACTCACCGTTGACGCCCATGATGCAGACCTGGTGGACCTCTCCGGAATACAGTCGTTCCTCGGCACTGACGATATCCAGAATCATGGTGGCGCCGTTGCGCGGCATGCTCGACACGGTCACGGTCTGCTGCTCCCCCTGGGTGCGTGTGCGGGTCGGGACAGACCCACATCCTTCATCGCCGACAGGATCATGGTAGCCACCTTGTCCCAATCATGGAGCTTGTCGGTATTGATGGTCAGGTCGAACTGGGTCGGATCATTGGTACGTCGCTGGATCAGACTCCAGAGAAACTGCTGACGCTGCTGGTTGATGGTTTCCACCTTTTCCCGGGCTTCATCTTCGGATAACCCCTCCTTCTCGGCGACTCGCCGAGCACAATGCCGCGGGGAGCCGCAGATCCGTACGCGGAAAGCCGCCCGGTCGCGCAGGAACACGTGCCCCCCGCGGCCCATGATCACTCCCCCCTCCGCGCTGATGGCCAACAGGACATTCACCAATGCCTTGCGGTAGGTACTCATGAAGTAGGCGTCTCCGGACAGCACCGAATAGACCCAGGTGCTCTTCCAAGCCGATACCTTTTCATCCAGTTCCCTGAGCAATTCCTGATCCTGTTCCGTGTGCTTGGCCAGCCGCTCCAGCAGGACCTCATCGAAATAGGATACTTTGAGTTCGCGGGCCAGTATCATGGCAATCTCCTCCCCCCCCGCTCCGTAGTCACGGGCCATGGCCACCAGCGGCATGGCACCGGGGCCGCCACGACCTGAAGTATCCTTGTCATAGGTCTGCGACCGGATGTAACGCTGGATGAGATCATTCACATCATGCTGCATGCGGGGCACCTTCAGTCAGTCTCCGGATGTCCTCCCATGTTACTCGGCTTGACATGAACAAAACCATCAGCCCGGCCAGGCGCCGTACATAAACCGGGACCGGCATCGCCTCTAATCACCTGCGGCAAGCCCCCCAGCAGCGTCTATCTACCCAAAATGCCGGCCAGGGTTCCGGCGAAGGACAATCGAGCATGAACGACGAGAACCAATTCTTTCGCCCCGTGGGCGAGATCTGCCAGCGTCAGGTGGTGACCTGCCGGCCCGGCGAAGGGCTCGTTGATGTGGTAAAAGTAATGAAGGAGAAGAACATCTCCAGCGTGGTGGTCTGCGATGACGCCGGTGCCCCCATCGGCATCATCACGGACCGGGACCTGAGGAACAAGGTGGTGCCGTCGGGACGTGACCCGGTTTCCTTCAAGGTCGCGGACGTGATGAACAGCCCCCTGACCACCATCCGTGAAGAAGACGTACTCTACGAGGCGCTGTACCGGATGTCACGGCAACACATCCACCGCCTGGTGGTGGTGGATGATGACGGCGCCCTCAACGGGATCATCACCGACACGGACATCCTGCGCATGCAGAATCACTCACCCCATCAACTGGTACGGGACATCGAGAAGGCCGGGACGCCCGAGGACCTCAAGGTCCTGCACACCCGGATTCAGGATCTGGTGGTGCGACTCAGCGGCACCACCACCGGTATCCAGGACCTGGTCAAGCTCATCGCCCATCTCAATGACCAGATCCTGCTGCGCCTGATCCACTTGGTCAGGGAGAGCCACTTCCCCGATCTGCCCAAGGGTTTTGCCTTTGTGGTGATGGGCAGCGAAGGTCGCAGTGAGCAGACCCTGTCCACCGACCAGGATAACGCCATCGTCCATGCCGACGATCTCTCTGATGACGAGATCAAGCGGATCGAAGCCTTTTCCAAGGTGCTCATCGATCACCTCATCGAGATCGGTGTCCCCCCCTGCCCCGGCGGCATCATGGCCAGCAATCCTGCCTGGCGGCGCAGCCTGTCCGGCTGGTACAAGGAGTTGGACCAATGGCTCACCACCCCCAGCCCCCAGAACATCCCCAATGTGAGCATGTTCGCCGACATCCGCACCCTTTACGGCGATGCCTCCCTAGAGCGCAAACTCAAGGCCCACATCTACCACCGTCTGGCGGAAAACCGACTGTTCATCATGCGCATGGCGGAGAACATGATCCGTTTCGCCCCACCCCTGGGCTGGCTGGGCAAGATCAAGACCGGTACCCAGGGTGCACCCCGGGGGGAAGTGGACCTGAAGAAGGGCGGCATCTTCGCCATCACCGACGGCATCAAGGCCCTCGCGCTGGAGCTGAACGCCCTGGACGGCGGCACCCACCAGCGTCTCAAGGCTTTGGTGAAACAGGGGGTGCTGAAGCAGGATCAGGCCGGGGATCTGCAGGAAAGCTTTGATTTTCTGGTGCTGATGCGCCTGCGTGCCCAGGTCCGATCCGTGGAACGGGGCAACAAGCCGGACAACTGTGCGGCCCTGCAGCAGCTGAGCCAGATGGAGCAGGTGAAACTGAAGATCGCCTTCGAGGATGTCAGCAAGTTCCAGAGCTTCATCAGCGGCCACTTCAACCTCAACCTGCTGCGCTGACGGCCGGGCTGACCGGATGCCCTCCCCCCCACCCGCCCAGCCCCCCGTCGCCACCTATTCCATTGTGGCGCGTGACCCTACCAGCGGTCAGCTCGGTGTGGCGGTGCAGTCCCACCACTTTGCCGTGGGCAGCGTCGCCCCCTTCGCCAGGGCGGGCGTGGGTGCCGGCACCATACAGTCCTTTGCCAAGCTCATCTATGCCGCCGAAGGCCTGCGCCTGATGCGGGACGGCGCCAGTGCCGGCGAAGCCCTGCGCCGACTGCTGGCCCGGGACCACCACATGGATTACCGCCAGGCCGCCATGATCGACACCCGGGGCGACGTGGTGGTCCATACCGGCCGCCTGTGCATCGACGAGGCAGGTCACTGCCTGGGGGATGAGTACGCGTGCCTTGGCAACATGCTGCTCAATGACGGCACCTGGGCGGCCATGGGAAGGGCCTACGAGGCCGCCGAAGGTGATTTTCCCCATCGCCTGATCAGTGCCCTGGAGGCCGCCCAGGCCAAGGGCGGCGACCTGCGAGGACGACGTTCCGCCGCCATGATGGTGGTCAGCGGCAAGGCCACCGGAGACCCGGCCCAGGACACCATCCTGGACCTGCGGGTGGAGGACCACCCCACCCCCGTCCGAGAGCTGAAGCGCCTTGTCATCCTCAAGGAAGCCTACGAATTCAATACCCTGGGTGGGCATCACCTGCGGCATGGGGAATACGATAGAGCCATCCAGGCCTTCACCCGTGCCGAGGCACTGGCCCCGGAAGAGGATGAACTCATCTTCTGGCGATCCGTGGCCCTGATCAACGCCGGCCATGAAGCCGAGGCCCGGGCACTGCTCGGGGCGCTGTTCCAGCGCGCCCCTCACTGGTCCCTGCTCCTGAAAAGGGTGGCAAAAAGCTGCTTTTTACCCGATGATCCGGCGCTGATCGAGCGGCTGCTCCCACCGCAAGACGGCACGCCCTGAGGCGTACCCCAACCACGATCATCCTGCTCCCCTGCCATATCCTGAGCACGTCAAGGCATGACATTCGGTACTGAAGAAATCCTCATCGCCCTGCTGGTCACCCTGATCGCCGGCCTGGTCCATGGCGCCTTCGGGCTGGGGTTCCCGATGATCGCCACCCCCATCCTGGCACTGATCACCGACGTCAAGACCGCCATTTTGCTCACCCTGGCCCCCAATATCGCGGTCAACGTCTGGAGTCTGGTGCGGGGCGGCAACTGGCTCAACAGCGTGAGCCGGTTCTGGCCGGTGGCCATGTGGATGCTGGTGGGATCGGCGCTGGGCACCCTGGTATTGGTGGCCATGGACCCCAACCCCTTCCGTCTGCTGCTGGCGGCCACGGTGGTGCTCTACCTGGTGTCCGACCGCATCAAGCGTATCGACTGGCGCTGGATCGGGCGTCATCCCCGTGCCAGTGGTGCCGGGGCCGGGTTGCTGGGAGGCCTGCTGGGGGGCACCGTAAACGTCGGTGGCCCGGTGATGATGATCTATTTCCTGGAACTGAGACTCGCACCGGTGGTGTTGGTCCAGGCCATCAACCTGTGCTTCCTGCTGGGCAAGGGGACCCAGGCCATCACCTTCGCCTTCCTCGGCATGCTGGGGCTGGACCTGCTGCTGATCTCCCTGCCCCTGGGCATTGCCGCCCTGATCGGATTGCGCGGCGGCATGTGGATACGGGAGAGGGTGGCGGCGGAGACCTATCGGGGGTGGCTCAAAGCTCTGCTGTGGGTATTGTGCATCCTGCTGGTGGTCCAATTTTTCCGCGAGTTGGGATGACCAAGGGATTGACCAAGGGATGGCCCCCGGAAGACGCCATGCAAAACGCTCCGGGGGCCATCCTGACGAAAATCACATCTTTTCCTGATCCTTTTTGACGGACATGTCCTTGAGTTCCTGCAACAGTTCCCGGAAGCGCTGATCAAGCCGCTCCATAGCCGATTCCTGGGCCAGCCGCATGGACTCAAAGGTCTCCCGGGTATGACTGCTCATGCGGTCATAAACCTTGCCCACCATCTCTACTTGTTTCACCGGCAGATCATCCTGTTTTGACTCGCCTATGGCACGGGTCATTTCCGTGGTCTCGTTCATGGCCTGGGCCAGCATCTCCGTCTGACGCCTCATCAGGGACTCACTGCTTTCCATCATCGCCCGATTGGCCGCCATCATGGCTTCCACATTCCTTTTCTGCACCTCCATCAATGCGGACATGTCCATGTGCGGGATCTTGAACTGCTTCATGAACTCGTTCATCTGATCCATGTAGCGCTGCGGATCCATGAGTCTCATCAGCTCGGACATATCGAACGGGTTTTTCTCTTGCGGCATGACTGCGATCTCCTTCTCTGGTTGCAGGGTGGATGCAAGGCTGACCCTCCATCGCTAGAGCTTAGCCTAACGCATCGGGTCCGCGTGAGGGTCCTGGCCCATTTTCACGGAAAAACAGATTGTCATCGGCGTGTGGCAACACTGTGGATAAGCTGTTTCGAACCCGTGAATAAACTTCATCCACAAACTTATCCACAATCCATACACATTTTCCGCGAAGGTTTCCCCTACGGTTCCACACAACGCATTCTGTGTACAACTTGTTGAAAAATTTAATATTTAACGTTTTTTTCCCCTGCAGACCCCCGCCCTTATTATTGTTATTTAAAAGATTTTTAAAAAATTGATAGTAAAGGCACACCGCTTCATCCACACCTCAGGCACCATTCTGGGAAATGCGATCCGCATCCATACGAATGGTCTCGGCTTCGATCCGGACCTCCCGACCCTGGATCACGACATCGCCACCGGCGGTGATCCGAATGCCGGCCATACCATCACCGATCTGTATTCCGCCGGCCGCAGTTTTCCACAGCATTTCCCCCATCACGTGAAATCCCGCATCTCCCTGAAGAACGCGGCATCGGAGATGCCCCTGTTCCGAGACCAGTTCAAGATCGTTGGCAGAGTTGAGTGTCATGGCGCCCTCACTGCGCTGCAGAAAATCCCCCTGTCGCGCCAGCAATTGAAGGTTTTCTCCCGCCTCCAGCAACAGGTTGTCTGCCGCCTGATGACGGATCTCTCCGGATTCCGTGATCAACAAGGCGTCTCCCTGTACCTCGACCTTCTGATCACCCCCGATCTCCACCTGCTGATCGGCACCGATTTTCAGGTGCATGGCCCTGCCCGAGAGCCAGTGCATTTCTCCGTGGCGGCTTTCCAGAATCAGCCTGTGGGCATCCTGTGTGGCATCCAGGGTGAGGTGCAGATCCCCGTCCCGGGTGGCCAGCCGGAGTTGTTCGTTCCCGGTCCGGTCGTCCAGGCAGAGTTCGTTACCTGCCGGGGTACGCAACAGATTCTGCCCGGGGTTATCTGCGTTGACGGGAGAAGGCTGATCACGATTGGGCAAGGCACCAAGGATCACAGGACGGTGAGGATCACTGTTTTCAAACCCCACCAGCACTTCGGTGCCGGGGTGCAGCGGAAAATGAAACCCCCCGCCACCAGGGGCTGCATAGGGTGTCAGCAGCCGCACCGGTGCACTGGCTTCAGCCACGGCATGGGCACCACCGTCAAAGTCAAAGCGCAGCCAATAACGACCCTGGTCATCCAGCAGGGGACCCTCACCAGGATTTCCATCCACCCGTGCCGCCAGACGGCCATGGACACGATGAGGCCGATAACGGGGCCGGAAGGGCTGTTCCAGGGGCAGAAGATCCACCTTCACCCGCAGATCCGGTGTGTGTCCGCCTGTCCCCCCCATGGGCAATGCGTGGGCCTGGGTTGCGTCCAGATCCACACGGACGATCACGTAGACGCGATTGAAGTCCTGACCGGGATAACCCGCGACGGACAGCCGTTGACCGGGTTCCAGGTCGGTACAGTCCGTGAGGATGCGGACTTGAAGGCGGTCGCACTCCAGAGCCTGCAGGCGCAGCTGCGCCAACCTTTCTCCTTCGCGAAGTTGGTGAAACCCCGTTCCCCAGTGTTCTTCCTTGCCGGCACCCGGCAGATCACCATTGCTGCGGACATGGACGGGGGCCGGCGTCCCCGGTTGATCGGGATCGTGATCCCGCAGTGTGATCGATGTCGGTAACAGCCGGGTCCTGGGCATGAGCCGATGAATGGTGTGGAAACCACGGACCTCGCCCTTCAGAGGCTCGTAGCGCAGTGTTCGCATCTCGCCCTCAGCTGCCCTGCGAGAATCGTCCGAAATCACCAGGACGGCCTTCTCAGCGCCCTGTTCGAAGCGATAATGCAACCCTTCGAAAGCCATGAGGCGAGACAGGAAGGCAAGATCATCTTCGTCCACCTGGGCGATGAAGGGGCGGACGGGATACCCCTCACCGCAAACCATGCGCCAGTCCCCCGGGCGCCAGCCGTGGCCGATCAGGACGCGCTCCAGGACCTGCGGTACGGTCAGGCGAGTGAAGACCCGCTGATGGCGGGAGCGGGCCAAGGGGCCCAAGGGAGATTCCAGGTGCACCCGCTGGCAGTGGTGGCCCGCGGGTCCGCTCTCGAGGTCATCCAGCCCGGTGATGATGCCGTGGACGGACCGCGTCCTCCCGCCCGGCATGAGGGCGGCACGACATCCCAGAACGAACGCAGAAGACAAAGGCACCGTTGCAAGGCAGTCCACGGTGATCCGATAGGACCTGGACAGACCGTAGTCGCGCCAGCTGAGCGTGAGGACCTCCGGCTGCGGTTCGGGACAGGTCGGGATCTTCAGTCGGTGACGTAGAGGCATCGAGGGTTGCGGCGGCGCGGTGTTCAGCATGGGTGTCGATCTCCCCGTTCGATGCCGGAAATCGGTTGCTGCGGCAGGGGGATCAGGCGTGCTTCATGGGAACCCCGGCATTCGCCCAGTGGCGTGCTCAAACCCAGATAGAGATCACCGTTACCCAGGCCCCGTGGTTGCTCCGGTGTCATTTGCATTACCGGTTGGAACGGGGTGAACGGCCCCAGATAGGCCCGGATCTCCCGGGTAAGTCCGACACGTCCCGCGTACAGCGCGACGACCTGGCCGGGTGTCAGGGGACCGATGAGGATGCGTAATCCCTCGGGGACTCGGACTTCTTCTCCAAGGGCCGCATCCCGGCCCAGGCAGGTACCGTCGAGGGAGCCCAGGCGGGTGGTCTCGGGTAGGGGGCGCCGACAGTAACGGAAGGTATGGAGGGTCACTTCTAGCCCCGTCATTCCCAGGTGGTCCAGCATCCGCATGATCCTGGCCTTCAGGCCCGGTGCCGTGGGCATCCCTGATGGCTTCAATGCGTCCAGATAGCGCAGCAAGGGAGGCGGCGCCTCCATGCACGTGAACAGATAGGCTCTTGGCGTCCGCCAGGTCGCCAGCAGCAGTTGATGAAAACGCCGATCGAAGAGATCCAGGAAGGCGCGTAGGGCCTCCGCATCAGGGTCCTGACGGCAGAGACCTTCCAAGTCTTCCAGCGGCAAGGGAGACAGGGGACCCCGGAGGCCCGGAAAAACGGTTTCGATCCTGTGAACTGCTCCTTCCCGTTGAGCACGGCGCACGGGGGTGGCGGGGAAGTCCAGATCGGCACTGGTGATGGCTGACGGGGGCCTTTCAGCGGACATCGTCAGGATTCGTAGCAGTTCCGGCAGCCCGAAGGCATGATATGGGTGAGTCGGCAGGCTCATTGCGGTATGGGTGGGTGATCAGGGAGTGCGGGCCAAGTGATGTCCTGGCCGCCGGGGCGAGCCTTGAGGCGCAGGCGGACCCCCTGATGAATGGGGGCCTGCATTGACAGGGCAAAGGCCAGTACCTGTCCCAGCAAAGCTGCTTCCGCCCTGCCGGCAAAGACCGCGAGATCGACGGCCAGGGTGAGCGCTTGCCCGACGTGCAATGCACCCCGGCGCCAGCGGGTGAAAGGGATCGCTTCCAGGTCCAGGATGCCTGTCGGCAGCTTCTGCCGGAGCGGGTCTCGGGTCCAGTCCAGCATGTCCAGCCACTGGCGCAGGTCTTCAGTGGACCGTAGACCGCCCTGCTGCATGGAAACCTGCCTGATCAGGGTCCAGCGCCAGTCCCCCCGAGTTGGAGGCGGATAGAGCCGACCGGGCCTGGACAAGGCGGAGATGCTCAGGCCGGTACCAGGATCACGCACGGCCTCAAGCGGAGTTCCGGCCGCGATATGGTCATGGGGATAGTGGCCGTTGTGGGCCAGCACCTGGCAGGACAGGGTTTCGTGGCGAGGGGCTTGTGCCGGGTCCAGTCCCAGCCGGATGCGGGTATGACCGGTCACGTCGGTGTGCACCAGAGGCTCATAGCCTCCCTGCTCGACTTCCGGCAGGGTTTCGGAAAACATCAGCGGATACCGCCGCCGCTGTCCGGTGACGGAGTCCATCCCCTGCACCTGTTCCACCCGGTAGATCTGCAGGGATTCCGGCCGGCGGTTGTCCACGGTCAGCGGATATTCAGCTCGCCGTGGGTCCCTTACCAGAGGCTCGGCATCCTGCTCGAAGAGGTTGACCGCTGCCACACAATGAAGGCGCAGGGCGTGACGGTAGCGTGAGGGAGAGCCGGGCAGTCTGCGTCCGAGGACAATCCCCAGACGGAACCGGCGGGTGTTGCGGGGCAGCTGCCAGCTTTGGCCAAGGTGAAGGGTGATGAAACGGAACCGGTCTTTGAAATGGAAAAAATCCTGCAGCAGATTGAATCCTGGAAAGGCCGTTTCCCGGAATTCAGGCCTTACTCCGTATTGCCAAAGGGCGTAGGAAGGGTGGATGCCGGCCTGGTCGCCGAAGGCCATTTCACGAATGCCCTGCGACGGATCTTCCAGTAGATGCACCGAGTCGGTGGCGGTCACCAGGTGATCCAGCAGGGACATGTCCGCATCGCCGTCTTCGGGCACATGCAGATCCAGCGCCGTGGGCAAGGGTTGGTCCGGATCATGGGGTTCGTGCAGTGCCAGATCCAGGATCAAGCACCCGCCCTTTATCCCCTCACGGCGATACTCGACGGCCTCCAGATGCACGGGTTGGAAGGTGACCGGCCAGAGGGTCCGGAAACGGCAGCACGTTTGCTCGGCCCCCACCGGTGGACTCTGCACCAGAGTACCGGCCGAGAGGGTGAATGCCTGTCGGCGCCGATGTTGCTGCGCCAGTTGCAGTACCGTACAGGCCGGATACGGACGCAGGGCCTCGGGTCTGAGGCGGGTGAGCAGCCCTGCGCAGACGTCCGGCTGCTCTTCATCCAGCCGCTGCCGGATGAGGGCGGCAAGAAAGGCCATACCCTGGAACAGCCGCTCCACACGGGGGTCTCTGGTCCGCGGATCATCCAGGCTGAGGGCGTGCGCCTGGTGCGGATAGGCCCTTGCAAACTCGGCCGCCGCTTCGGTCAAAAGCAGCAATTCTTCGTCGAAATGCCCCTTGAGGCCCGCACCGGGTGTGGTCAACGGGGCAAACAGGTCCTGTGAGTCTTGCATTGCGTTTCCTTGCCGCGCCGAATTCATGCCTGGACCCGGTTCCAATGGGTCCAGGCGGGCTGATGCCTGATTCAGCGATTTTCCACCCATGAGTCCTGGAACTCGATGTTGCCGTCCACGTAGGTCCAGGTAATGCGTCCATAGCGTAGGGCAACCTGCTCCAGGTGGGGGTAGCGTTCCTTATCCAGTTCCTTGACGTTGTGCATCACCGGTTTGACCGAGGTCACCTTCACATCTTCCAGGCGGTGGCGGAAGTACTCCCGCTCCGAACCGCTGTCATCGATGCGGTACCAGCTGATGACCACTTCCTTGAGGGTCTGGCCATTACTGCAGGCCTTGTAAAGATAGGGGGATACCTTGTCGAAGGTCTTGGTAAAGCGCAGGGGCTCATGCTTTCGGGTACCGGTCAGGGCGCCCGTATCCGAATCGGTGGGGATGCGGATCTCGTGATCGAGTTGCAGCACTTCCACCGTGTGGCGGCGCCCCGTGATCTGTACCGGACCTTCCACGAGGGCACCCTGGTCGTCACGCAGGCTCATATAGGCGGGAATCGGCATGTGGCACTGTCTCCTTGTCAGGGTTGTCGGCTATCCATGGCAATGTGCGTTTCAGTCCCGGGATCGGGGCATCCGGGCCAGCAGGGAGAGGCGAACGTCCACCCCCTCGATCTGGAAATGGGGCATGACCTGGAGGGTCACGGCGTAGAAGCCCGGGTTTTCCGGAATCTCCTCCACGGTCACCCGACCATCCCGCAGGGGATGGGTGGCCACCAGAGCCGGGTCCGGGTCGCGCATGCGGGTCACCAGGCCCTGCAGCCATTGGTTCAGTTCATCTTCCAGGGTCTGACGGGATTTGGCGGCACCGATGTTTTCCCGCTGCAGGATCTTCAGGTAGTGGGAGATCCGGGAAACCAGAAACACGTAGGGTAAACGGGCATTGATGCGGCAGTTGGCGGTAGCCTGCGCACCGCTGTATTCCATCGGTTTCTGCACCGAGTTGGCGGAAAAGAAGCAGGCAAAGTCCCGGTTCTTGTAATAGCTCAGGGGGATGAAACCCAGCTTCGCATATTCCAGTTCGCGGGTTTCGGAGATGAGAAATTCCGTGGGCATGCGGGTCTGCAGGCCATGCCCCAGGTCCACCTGATGCAGGGGCAGATCGCTGACCCGTCCGCCCGATTCCGGGCCCCGGATGTTCACTGCCCAACCATGCAGTCGGAAACTCTCCGCCATGTTGGCGCCAAAGGCGAACGCGGCGTTGCCCCATAGATATTTCCCGGCATCCTCACCACTGACGTCTTCCCGGTAGCACAGCCCCCGGGCGGGTCGGTCATTACCCCAGGGCGGACGCAGCAGAAAACGCGGTAAGGTCAGTCCCACGTAGCGGGCATCCTGGGTTTCCCGGAAGGCATTCCAGCGAATGAAGGCAGCCTGCTCCATGTAGTTGGAGAGATCCTGGATACGAGGCAGGTCCGATGTCTGTGTCTTGCCGAAAAAGGCCGGACCCACCGCGCCGATGAAGGGGCAGTGGCAGGCGGCGCAGACCCGGGAGATCTCCCGCAGCAGGCCGATGTCCCGGGCGGTGTTGTCGAAATGGTAATCGGCAATGATGGTGGAGACAGGCTCACCGCCGGGGGTGTCGTACTCCTGCGTATAGAGCTGACGGTAAAGACCGCTGCGGACGGTATCCGGGGCATCCTCGAAGTCTTCCAGCAGCGCCTCCTTGCTCAGGTCCATCAGCTCCACTTTCACGTTGGCCCGGCGATCACAGCGATCCAGCAGGAACTGAAGACTTCGCCAGGCCGATTCCAGGGCCTGAAATTCGGGATGATGCAGCACCTCATCCAGTTGCCGGCCGATCCGCTCATCCAGGCGGGCGATCAGGGCATCCACCAGAGTCTTATCGATGCGCTGTTCGCCCGGCTCGGAGTCTTCCAGCAATTGCAGCAAGACCCCGAGGGCGGCGGTCAAGCGGTCCCCCGGTGAGGTCTCGCTCAGGTGCAGGTCATCGCTGAAACGGTCCAGGTTGACCGCTTGCCGCAGGGGTTCCACATCCACAATGCGGCACAAACGCTGGTAGGGGCCGATCTGTTCCCGTGGGGTGAGGTGCGTCTGCTCGCCGACTTCCATGATGCTCATGGCTGATCTTCCTCTGAAGGTGCCGGATCCTGTGGGGGACCGGCCAGCGGTGTCAGGGTCTGTAGATCCCGATTCAATGCCGCCAGATCGTGACGATCGCGGATGATGCGTTCCAGTTCTCGACGGAAGGCTGCATTGTCCAGCATGCTGGACTTGAGTTCCCTGAGCAGGTTGCGCATCGCCAGGAGCCTGGCCAAAGGCTCGATGCGAGTGGCCACCGCTTCGGGTCGAAAGTCACGCATGTGCTGAAAGCACAGGGAGACGGGGATCTCACCACCTCCGGATTCCAGTTGGTTGGGGACCGTGAAACGGATCGCCGGCGCCAGGGTCTGCAATACGGCTTCCAGATTGTCACGGCTGACTTCCACCCGTGGGCGGTCCACCACCTTGCCTTGGGTCCGGCCGCGACTGAAGTCGCCGATGACCAACGCCTTGAAGGGCAGATCCACCCTTCGGGGGGAACCGTCGCCATCCACATCCAGGGTGATGTTCACCCTGGCCCTGGGGATTTCTTCCTGAAAACTGCCCGTCATGTGAGGACTCCTGTCCGGTTGATGTCCAAGGGGGGATGTGTGCAGGCAGACTCAATAGCCGGCAAAGTCATGGCCTGGACTGGAGCGACGGCGCACAGACGCCGGGCACAGGCACGGGCCAAGGTGGGGTCCAGGGCCTTGGCGGTGGCATGCAAACGCCCCAGCAGGGCCGAGGCAATCTCAGGATCCCAGTCCAGCACGTGAGTCTGATCCAGCTGCCGATGCAAGTTCACCAGCACATCGTGGGCTACGTCCCTGCGTCCTTGCCGCAGGGACAGGTCCGCCTGCAGCAGCCCCAGCCGGGCACGATCACGCAGGCTCATGGCCGGGATCCGGTTCAGAGTCTCCCAGTCCATGTCCGGGGGCAGATGGGGAGGAATGCAGTCCGAGAACGACTGGCCGGTGGTGTCAGCCGCCCCTGGGGGCACCGACATGGCGGCATTAACCGATGGAGATTCCGACAACCAGCGACGGGTGGCCTCGTCCATGAAGGGGCGTCCGTCCTCAAAGCACAGAGCTTCCAATTCCGGCAGACGCTTCAGCAACAGCCGTACCGATCCCTGCAGATAGGCGCCCAGTTCCGGTCGGTCCATCCCTTCGGTGGCCCTGGCAAGCCGGTATTGCAGATCCAGGGCCAGATGAAAACCCGGCTCAAAGAAGCACTCCATGCCGCGCCGGAAGGCGGCCGCCCAGTCACCGGCATTCAGGATGCTTTCCAATCCCTCCCAGCTTTCCGATCGGGGAGCTGGAATCCGCGTCACTCCCTGCCGCGCCGGAGGCAGACCCAGGCTGCCCCATCGGGCTGCCTGCGCTAGGGCGCAAGCCTGCAGTAGCTCGCCTTCGGCCAGGAGGTGATCATGGAAACCACGAACCCCTTCCAGCCAGGTGTCCGGATTGGCCGATGGCTCGAATCCCCTGCCCCGTTCCAGCGCTTCCGGTGCCTGTGCGGCCTGATCTTCGGCGGTGGAGGGCTGACAGTGATCGATCCACCGGCGCAGTACCCTGCAGGGCGGTGCGGCTCTTGTGCCTTCCGGATCCCTTGCCATGAGTTCCTGTTCCAGCTCGCCCATGGTTGCGTGCAGAGCCTTTGCCAGAGATGGCTCAGGCAGTGTCCGTCGATCCTGCAGCAGTCGTTCCAGACGCTCGTTGTCCAGCCAGGCCAAGGCCGCCCGGCGTCGTGCCAATGAGCGCGGATGACAGTGGTCCCAGTGGTTCCGGATCATGCCGTGGTAGAGTCTCAGCCCCGCCGCCAGGCCCTCCGGGCCATGGCGGGTGACCAGTGCCAGGAGCAGATAACCGGCGATCCGCAGATCCTTGGCCTGGGTATGAAGAAAATGGTTCCCCATCTCGATCAGATGGTCAAAATCAACGCCGTGCAGCTGTTCGATTTTTTCCCGTATGGCGATGAAGCCATCGTTGAATCGGGGATCTTCGTCACAGTTCATCTCACCGGGACCGGCGATGTCCTCAAGCCGTGTTCTCAGGTGGGCAGGCAACGGGGAGGGATCCATCACGGACTCCGACGGGGAAAGGGTGAACGGCTGAGGCGAAAATCCTGAAACAGGGTTTCGTGGATGAAGTTCTGGCGCCGGTCCGCCCGCAGGTGAAAGCGCAGTTCCAGGGGGGCATCACCCTCCCCCATGAGAGGCCAGCGGACGGTGTAGAGATGGCTGTCACTGTGCTCCCTGTCCATGTGTGCCGTGTGCAGCAGCCGGAACAGGGCCCAGACGCCCTCCTCCCGGAACTCTCCCAGTGGACGGCCGCCATGGTCCACCGCCATCACCCTGGCACCTGGACTGCGGATGTCTCCCGGCCAGACGAACTGGCGCCATTCCTGGGGCTCGTTGCGATAACGGTATTGCTGACCGTTGGTTTCAAACCGCATCTCGCTCAGCCCTGGATGAGGAATGGGATAGAGGTGAAATCCCAGGCGAGGCTCATCCCGCCCATCGGCAAACAGGGCGCTGGTAAGCCGACCGGCCCGCTCCAGATCGTGGAGAAATGCGCGGGAAAACCCGGGGCCGATGCCGATCCATTGCCGTGACTGCCAGCGTCCCTGGCGCTCCGTCAGGAAAGGGTCCAGGTGCTCCTGGGTAAAACGCCACAGGCGACCCCGTTCAGGGTGGATCAGGCCCACCAGATCCACCAGGGCGGCGTCTTCCCCCTGGGGGTGAAACGGAAAACGACCTGCCAGGCGATCCTGGTATCCATCGTGGACCTGGCTCTGCCAGGTTTTTTCCAGATCCACGGTGGCCTGACGGATCACGGTGCGCCAACTTTCCTGCACAATGCTCTTCATCAACGGTGCCAGGGGCCGGCAACCGCTGTCTTTAGAGTCTGTGAGGCGAGGGATGGCCACCCAGGCCCGTTGCAGCGCCGTGCCGGATCCCTGTCCGGACAGCAGCGCGGCAGCGTGGAGCCGGGCCTGTCCGGCCGGATCGGGTGCGGCTGCCATGCCCTGGATCTCCGCCTGCAGCGCGGCCAGAAGCTCCAGGCAGGGCGACAGTGGATCCGCGCCTTCGGTGGCACTGCCGGCCCCCGGCGGCTTGAGCAGATCATGGTCGATACGCCCGGAACGGGCGACCTGATGAGCGACCTGTTCCAGGGGGACGGTTTGCCGGGCATTGGCTTCACCCGGAAATTGCTCGGCCTGCAGCCAGGCAGACAGGCGTGGCAGGATACCGTTTGTATCGGCGGCGAGGGTATGAAGGGTGTCGGCCAGCGTCTGCAGGTGGGTGTGTGGTTGCAGTTCCAGGCCCTTGAGGAAGCGTTGCCAGTGGTCTTCATGATCCTCGGTGTAGCGGCTGCGCAGGGCCTGGATGAGGGCCTCCTGCTGCTCCGCAATATGTTCATCGGGCGCATCCTCGGGGCCATGGATGACCCAGTCGCCCATCGTGGCCAGGCTTACCAGTTCGGGGATATCGGAGTGGATCAATGACCACCGCATTTCGGCGGTATGCCGAAGCGGCAGGGGGTGGCTCACCTTCAGACGCCGGGCATGCTCCCGGCCGAGCACGCGGGCAAGGTCCACGGTGCCCTGATCCGGTCCGGCCAGGGCCTGCAGACGCGCATACAGACTATCCAGGTCGCTGCCGCTCTGTAGCCGTGTCCGGGCTCGGGCCACCAGAACTTCGTCCTGGGCCTGCAGGCCCAGGCCCTGCCCGCCGCGGCCCTCCAGCCACAGGTCCGTGGGCCAGACCGGGCCGGGAACAGGGGGGTATCCCAGAGCGCGCCAGTAATCGCGCAATGGCGGGGCGGCCACCGGAGGATCCAGGTGCCGCCTGTCCGTGAGCATCAGGTAAAGGCGCAGGTGATCGTAGTGTGCCTTGCGAAGCTCAGGATCCGCCGACCGGGTCGCATCCTCCCATTGGGCCTCCAGTGACTCCAGTTGCTGCGTCAGCGTCGCCAGAACGGCGGGGATGAACCGCCGATCCATGGTGATCACCAGGGCGTTGCCGAGTAGCTCAGCCTGTTGCCGCAACCGGGGGCGTGCCGGCAGATACTGCCATTGTCCCGCCGTGTCGGCCGCCAGGAGATACTGCTGGGCGGCCTGGAGCCGCAGCAGGGCCTCTCCCACAACCTGCGTATCCGGTGCAGTGTCCTCGGCCAAGGCGCCGAGGGCCTGCAGGGCCGACTCACCCTGGGCCAGCAGTCGTGTCTGGTCCTGATGGGCGTCGCTCAGTGCCAGCCCGGCCAGCCCCAGGCTCAGCAGGGCCAGGGACGTGACCACCGCCAGCGACAGGCGTCGTGTCATGCGCCGCCGTCGGGTGGGCATCACCCGGTATCGGCAGGGCATGATCAACTCATTCCAGAGACCCTGGGCAAAGTAGGGCTCCTTGGTGGCCGAGGTCAGTCCCAGCCCCGCCAGGTGTGGAGGTTCATGACCGGAATGGTGCTTGAGCAAGACTTGCAGAAAACCGTCGAGAGCCGGTGTCAGACGAGATAACTGATAGGGAAACAGCATCACCCCGGCCCTGTCCACGGAATTGGTGCACTGCCTGAGTCGGCGCAAACGCTGGCCTTCCAGTCGCTGACGCAACGTTTCCAGACCCTCCAGACACGACGCCCGGGCGGAGCCGGTCATGCCAAGCCTGATCCCAAGGAATGGTTGCCGGTCTTCACTCGACGGTGCCCGAAAATAGTCATCGAAACCCGGCAGACGATCTGCATGATTGAGCACCAGGTGGATGGGGCAACTCAGCCCCAGGGTCTGATGCAGGTTGTCCAGATAACGGCGCAACTGGTGGGACCATGGTGTCAGCGTGTCCTTGTCATGCTCCTGCAGTGTGCGGACATCCAGAACCACCACGATCCCGTTGAGCCCAGCCCGGGGGCGATGTCTGCCCAGCCATTGCAGCAGGGCGCTCCACGACTGCGGCCGTTCAGGATGGAGGCAGGTGTCCACGTCCAGTTCCAGAATGACACCCTGATCAGTCAGCCAGAGCCGACAGCAGTCGTCATCCTCTTCCGGCCCCAGTGGTTCCAGGTGCAGCGCGCTGCGCCGGATCAGGCTGGACTTGCCGGCGCCGGTGGCGCCGAGTACCAGGAACCAGGGCTGTGTCTCCAGTGACCTTCGTCCCTTGCCCCCCTGTGCCGTCGGATGCCGGCGCAGTTTCTCGGCCAGGTTGTCCAGTGCAGCCGTGATCCCGGCGCCCTGTGCCGTCGGCGACCGACTCATCGGTGCGCCTCCCCTGCCGTCGGCGGGGCAGCATCCAGTTGTTGAATTGTCTGCTGCAGCAGCTCCGTCCGACCCTGGAACATCTGGTGGGTCTTTATCCCCTGTAAGAGGGCCATGGTCGTGATCAGGGCGAGCGTCAGCAGGGTGATGTGCATCCAGTTGAGACGCCCCGCCCCGGTCTTTTCGTGAGTCATGTCCACGGCGGTCGCGGAAACAGCCAGGGCGGATTCCTCAGGACCTTGCAACGACTCGATCTGGTTGCTCAGTTCTGCCTGCAGGGCGTGCAGGGCCGTGTCACCGCGAAGGCGGTAGATCCCCTGGAAACCCATCTGCAGACAGGCAAGATACAGCTCCAGCAGATGCTGATGGGCCTGCGGATGCCGCCTGAACGCCTCCATCCGGGTGAAAAATCGTTCTCCACCCAGATGATCACCAAAGTCGGCCATCTGCAGGGTGTCATGCAGCCAGGCCTCCCGGCCGGGCCAGGTGGAGCACAGGACCCGTTCGTCCACCAGGGCCGCGAGGGCGTGCAGGACGGCCTCCCGCTCCGGTTCCGGCAGACCAAGGTCGGCAATGGATTGCGCCACCTCGCGGAAGGTGGATCGCACCTGCCTGCCGTGATCATGGGGCATCTCCCGGGCCTGATCCGGGTCCAGCAAGGGGGGCAGCAAGGCCAGCAGGGGCTCGCTGCAGCGCAGGCAGGGATTGCTTATCATGGGCCGGTTTCCAGGCATGACAGGTTTAAACGCAGGTCACGCAGGAGCGGCGGTAGATAAATGCTCAGCGTGCCGCTGCGGACCACCTGTTCCCACGCCTCGCCCCGGGGTTCCAGACGGAAGCATTCCTCTCCATCCGCCAATATCAGTGTCCTGGGAGGACGTGATTCATGACGCAGGGGGACGCCCGGCAAGGCTGCCTGGAGGCGCAGATCCAGCTGTTCCCGGGCCGCCACCTTGACCTGACGGGTGAAATCTTCAATCCAGGTCACCGACGGCTGTTCATGGCTTGCCAGCAAATACAGGGCATGACCCGGTGCCAGTGCTTCCGCCAGGTTTTCCACCTCCAGCCGGGTGTCGGAGTGCCGGATGAGCACGGGTGATGGTCGGGCATCGGGCATGAGGCATTGCAACTGCAGGTCCAGCCACCCCTCCAGATCCTTGAAACCCGGACCCGGGTCCGCCGCCTCGAAGGGTGGGATCAGCCACCCTTCGGCGGGTTCCGCCGTAAAAGCCTGCAGTTCGGCGACCCCCTGGACCAGGCTCAGATGCAGACGCTCCGGTGCCAGACCGGGCAAGGTTGAGAGGTGGGCGAGCCGAGCATGAAGCCGAAAGAGAATGCCCAGTTGATGGCGACGGAAGAGGACGGCCGGGCTGGTATCCGGCCGTCCGCGGAGATGAGTGGTCAGTCCATGAATAGCCGTCTGCAGACGATCAAGGATGCGCTCCTGCAGGCGGCGCAGGGAGGCGGAGGCCTGTGCCTGGAGCAGTGGCGGGATGAAGTCTTCGTCGGTTTCATAGCGGCCGTCGCAGCGGGGAAGCAGACGAATCAGCGGCAACAGGGTTTCATCGTCGTTTTCAGTCCGACCGGCCACCAGGGAGAGATTCCAGTGCCCCAGGGCCAGTTCGCGCACACGCTGCGGGTCGTATTCATCCGCCACGGTTTCATAGCTCACCTGCCAGGCATCCCATAGCCCTTCAGCGTCCCCGTAGCCACTGATGCCGGCGGCGCGCCGGTTGATGGGCAGGCTCAGGGAGATCAGCAATGGATCGCCGTCAGGTTCCGGCAGTCGGCAGGTGAGCGGACCTTCCCGGTCTTCACGAAAACTGACGCAGCGTCCATCAGGCATCACGGCATCGATGGCAATGACCCGGCACCGCCGCTGATCCAGTGCCTCGTGATCCAGGCTCAGGTGGCGGATTCCCCACCCCAGGGGGACGTGCCAGTGAAAGCGGCGGATCAGCATCGACTCGTGATACCGGTCCCACTGCTGCAGATGCTGCTGGCTGAGCAGCAGTCCCTCGCTCCAGATGGGTTTTCGTATGCCTGTCATGATGTTGTCCTTCCCTGGACCGGTTTGAAGGGGGCTAATCCTCGATCAGGATACGACTGCCATGCAGGCTGACGCTCAGGCGCTGATCCATGTGCCTGCCCAGACGGCCACCGGGCAGTGCCCGGATATCTCTCCAGGCAGGAGAGGCGGGATCACGGAAAATGGCCAGGATGCCAAGATGAGTGGCACCGGGAAGCCGCTTCAAGGCCAGTTCCCGGCTGCTACCCGGCTGCATCACCAGCTCCTGTCGTCCCAGGGCATCCGCCCCCAGGCTCTCCAGGTCCTGCTTCCAGAGGTCCTCAAAGGGACTTTCCTGAAAGCCCCGGGGATCCTTGAGCTGATAGACGCGAACGACCACGGGCAGTGCCTGGCCTTCCTCGCTGGGATTGATCAGGGGCGTGGCATGCAGATCCAGGCGAACCTGGGGGCCGGCACAGCCGCAGAGCAGCAGGACTGACAGGCAGCTGAAAAGGACCGTGACGATGCCTGTGCATCGACGGGATGGGAAGGTATGCCGGTTGGGCTGCGGGGTCTTCGACATCTGCCGTTCCTTGGCGCGTGGGTCGTATGATGGAAGAGAAGCCTGCTGGCTGCTCGACTCCTTCGATGCAGCAGCATGGGAGAGATATAACCGGATTTCAGCGGCGCTTGTCAAGGCCCGTCATGTCCGTTTCCTTCTACAGGTTTTGACGAGGGCGAGGGTCCAAGCAGCCGGGTAACGCTCCGGAGTAGACGCTCCGTGTTGAAAGGTTTGGTGATGTACTCGGTAAAACCGGCAGCCAACCCCTGCTCCGCATTACCGCGCATGGCCTGAGCGGTGAGGGCAACCACGGGGATATCGCGCAGATCAGGCTCGGCCTTGAGAATGCTCAGTGTCTTATAGCCGTCTTTGTCCGGTAGTCCGATATCGAGCAGGATCAGGTCCGGTCTATGGTGTTGTGCCAACGCCAGGCCTTCCCTGGCGGTGGCTGCCCCCGTAACCCTGATACCCAATCGTTCTACCAACAGCCTGGAGATCAGCCGCAGATTGGCGCCATCATCCTCGATATACAGGACGTGCCCCTGGATGGCAGAGGGGGAGGATGACATTCCGGCCCGTGGAGCAGCGATCCCGATGGCGGCATTCTGTGGCGTGGCGTCCGGCAGTTCGACCCAAAATCGACTACCCGCATGCAGGCGACTTTCAACCCCGATGCTGCCGCCCATGAGCTGAACGATGCGTTGCGTGATGCTCAATCCGATACCCAGACCTTCAACAGCATCGTCCGTATTGCCGAGACGGCTGAAGGGCTGGAACAGACGATTCATCTGGTCTTCGGCAATGCCATTCCCTGTGTCCTCCACGGCGATGCAGATCCGGTGATTATCAAGGGCATGAACGGAGATATGTACACTGCCCTGCCTGCGGTTGTACTTGATGGCATTGGAAATCAGGTTGACCAGAATCTGGCGAAGACGCATGGGATCTGCGCTGACCTTGAGTGCTCCGTCGCAGCGGTAACTCAGTTGAATGGCCCTCTGGTCCGCCAGGGGCTGAAGCAGGTCCAGACATCCTTGCAGCACTTCGCACAGCTTCACAGGCTGGATATCCAGTTGCATGACACCCGATTCCACATGGGCCAGATCCAGAAGTTCATTGATCAGTTCCAGCAGGTGACGGCCCGCACTCAGGATCTCAAGGATATTCTCCAGTTGCTCCTGGTTGAGATGGGGGTCATATTCCAGCAGCTGGGCAAATCCGATCACCGCGTTCATGGGGGTGCGCAGCTCATGACTCATGCTGGACAGGAACTCGGACTTGGCCCGGTTGGCGTGTTCGGCTGTTTCCTTGGCCTGGATCAGAATGGTCTCGATCTGCTTGCGGTCAGTCACATCCCTGAGATAAACCGCCGTGGACATGTGATCCCCGACCTTGAGTGACAGGGTTCGCATGTCCGCCGTGACCAACTTCCGCTGCCCGGTGGCAATGACCACTTCAGTGGGTTCCATGGAGATGACGACCGAACCGAAGTTGAGTCCATGCAGTTCCTGCGGTGCACGCTGGAACAGTTCGCAGGCAGAGGCATTGGCAAAGCAGATCCGGCCCGAGGGTGACAGCAGAAGGACGGCATCCGGCGCCTCTTCCACGATCAGTGCCAGGGTTTCCAGATCCGGGCGCTTCACACGGGTAGCTCCAGTGCGGAGAACAAGCGGTCTTTCAGTGAAAGATCCCCTACCACGCGCAGCTCCGGTTGCGGCGTCTTTCTAACGAGCACCGGTGTGACCAGGATGCGTTCATCTTCAGCCACCTGGAGATCATCAAGGATGTCCACCACCTCTATGCACACCTTGATACCCTGGTCTTCCAACAGCTGGGCGTAGCTGCGGAGATGTTCCGTGGCCCGTCGAGCGGTGTGCGTATGTCCGGCGATGAACAGCCTGAAATGATAGTCAGGATTCATCGGCGGTTTGCCTTCGACGAGCGGGGTGGTGAGGTGCTGGTCATAAGCGGAATGTATCTAGAGCCAGGTGCTCATCAGCGATCACCATGAACTGTTCACGAAAAGCCTGCGGCACGGGTTTGGGCCGCCCCGTCTCGGCATCCACATAGACCCATTCCGTCCTTGCCCTGACCAGGGGCCGGTGATCATCGGCGCGCATGAAGAGATAATGGCGCGGTGAACTGCGATGGGAAAAGCCCCCGATCCAGGTCAGCAGGATCAGATTATCCCCGACGTGGCTGGGGCGCAGATATTCGATGAAGTGAGAACGCACCACCCAACTGCCGCCTTCCTGCCGATAGCGATCCCAGTTCCAGCCGCGGGCAGCGGAGTGAGCCACGGCAATCTCCTGCATCCATTTCAGGTATTCCAGATTGTTGACGTGGCCGTTGATGTCGATGGCGGATTCAGGGACGCTGAACTGATGACAAAAGACACCCTCGTGATCCCTTGCCGAAAGGGATGCCATCGTGGAAAAGGACTGCTTGGCAGACATACTGAAACCCCGAAAGCAAAAAGGCATTCAGGCCCTGATCATGGACTAAACGGGCACTTTGACAATCGACATTCTACTGTTCCAGGCAAAGTCATGCGAACATTCCCTTTCAACGCTTTGAACCCGCCATGACCCTGAATCGCTGCCCGCTGTGCCATGGCCTGGAGACGCCGGTCTTTCATCGCGAAGACCGGCCCCGGGTGTACTACCGCGACTATCATCGTTGCCTGCGGTGCGATCTGACCTTCGTGCCTTCCCGTTATCATCTCTCCACTACGGAAGAGAAGGCCTATTACGATCTGCACGAGAATCAGAGTGCCGATGAAGGTTACCAGCAGTTTCTGGGCCGCATGCTCGCGCCGCTACTGGAGCGGGTGCGCCCCGGGGCGGTGGGACTGGACTTCGGCTGCGGTGCCGGCCAGGTCCTGGTGGGAATGTGCCGCCGGGCCGGGTTGTCCTGCGTGGGCTATGACCTCCATTACTACCCGGACCCTGCGCCGCTGGAGCACCGGTATGACTTCATCATCAGCACGGAGGTCTTCGAGCACCTGGCCGACCCCGCCGGGGTGCTGGAACAGTTGCTGATCCTGCTCAAGCCCGGCGGTTGGCTGGGGATCATGACCAAGCGAGCGCTGGACCGGCGGCGCTTTGCCCGCTGGCACTACACCTTGGATCCGACTCATGTCTGTTTTTTCAGTGAGCAGACCTTTCGCTGGATCGCCGCACGAACGGGCACGACCCTGGCGGTGGCAGGGAATGATGTGGTGATGTTCGGAAAGCCCGGCGGCTGAGCCGCCCTACTCCGCCCTGCAGACCTGGTTGCGTCCGGCCTGCTTGGCGGCATACAAGGCCTGATCTGCTGCCTTGATGACGCTCTCCGGGTCAGGACGATCCGGGCTGCGTTCGGCCACGCCCATGCTGATGGTGACGGACACCGTTCTTTGCTTGCCTTGTCCGCGCCGTGCCCTGCCCTCCTGCTTGCTACCCGGCCGGGATGCTTCGTCGCGAATGGCGATCTCATAGGTCTCGATGGCCTCCCTGACGGCTTCCAGATGGGGGATACACTGCTCCGCCGTCTTGCCGGGAAAAACGATCGTGAATTCCTCCCCACCGTAGCGGTAAGCCCGCCCTCCTCCGCTGACCTTGCGCAACCGGGCTGCGACCACCCGCAGCACCTGATCACCCAAGTCGTGGCCATGGGTATCGTTGAACTTCTTGAAATGGTCCACGTCGGTCATGGCAATGGCATAGCGGCGCCCCAGGCGCTGCATCCGTTCATTGAGGGCGCGGCGACCGGGCAGGCCGGTGAGATCATCGCGGAAGGCCATCTGGAAGGACTCATGCACCACGGCGATGGCCAGGATCAACAGCAGGGTGGCGGTGAACAGGGGCACGGCATAGGCGTGGAAGAGCTGCGGCAGCATCCATCCGATCCCGGCCAGCGTGATCCACTGTCCGGCCCACTGGGGACTCGGACGACGCACCACAAAGCCCCCCATCACGGCAAGGCACAGGGCCAGGCTCCAGAAGGAAAGTTGGGGCATGCCGTAGCCGTCCCAGTGCAGGGCGGGCAAGTGAGTCGTCAGCAACAGGTCGGCCATGCCTTCGGGGAACTGCGTGGCGAAGAGGACGGCGATGCCCGGCAGGGTTCCAAACACCGCCAATCGGAGCAGGAGATCCATCATCAGGTGATAGCGCTCGGACCAGAAGGCGTTGACCATGAACACCAGGGGGACCAGCAAGGTCATGAGTGCATAGCCCAGCGCGGGCAACAGGTCCGTGTCCGGCGCCATGGCCATGGGCCGGATCTGGAACATGCTGCCCAGGTAGACCATCAGCACCAGAATCACGCAGATGAGCGTCCGGGTGCGGCCATAGAGAAAGGCCAGGACCCCCGCCAGCCCACCCATCAGCCAGGGCAACACCTCCATCAGACCTTGGGGGAGTTCCGGCAGCCAGGCCCCTTGAATGGCTGCGCCCATCCCCAGGGCCAGCATCACGGGCGGGAGCAGGATGAAGATCAGGGTTTTGAGGTGTTCCAGGGGCATGGTCGGTTCAGGCGAGCGGGATGAACGTGATCCTGCATGTTATGCCGAAAGGTACGGCTTGCGTCGGTTTCTTGCGCATTATGAATGACCCCCGTTCCCGGCTCACGCCTCACGTCACTTCCCGATACAAAAAGAAGAAAAGATCTCCCCCAGCAGGTCATCCGCGCTCACCCGTCCGGTGATCTCTCCCAGTGCCTCCTGGGCCAGGCGCAGTTCCTCGGCCACCAGTTCCGTGGCGCGGGTGATGATGAGCTGGTCGTTGGCGGCCTGGATGTGATCGCGGGTGCGGGCCAGGGCGTCCAGGTGGCGGCGACGGGCGGTGAACAGGCCTTCCTGCTGACCGCTGTAGTGGAGCTGGGACTTGAGGGCTTCGCGCAGGGTACTGATGCCTTCGCCGGTGCGGGCCGAGATGAACAGTACGTCACTGGCATCCGCCGGCAA
The DNA here is from genome assembly GCF_022227785.1 of Ectothiorhodospira lacustris. NCBI lineage: Bacteria > Pseudomonadati > Pseudomonadota > Gammaproteobacteria > Chromatiales > Ectothiorhodospiraceae > Ectothiorhodospira > Ectothiorhodospira lacustris. The sequence goes on from NZ_JAJNQM010000002.1 coordinate 89,334, forward strand.
TTCGTTGAGTCGATCCAGCTTGTTGTAGACGGTGATGATCGGCAGCCGAGGCGGCAGGCGGCGGCGGATATCCGCTTCCTCTTCGCCCTCTCCCCGGGTGGCATCCACCACCAGCAGGACCAGGTCGGCCTGTTCGATCTCGGCCCAGGCCCGGCGGATGCCTTCCTGCTCCACCGGGTCGTCGGATTTCCGCAGGCCGGCGGTGTCCACCAGGTGCAGGGGCAGTCCGTCCAGGCTCAGATGCTCCCGCAGCACGTCTCGGGTGGTACCGGGGATGGGGGTGACGATGGCCGCCTCCCGATCCACCAAGCGGTTGAGCAGGCTGGACTTACCCGCGTTGGGACAACCGGCGATCACCAGGTGAGCACCTTCCCGCAGCAGGTTGCCCTGGCGGGCCTGCTCCGTCAGGGCGGCGAGCAGAGCCAGCAGGGATTCGATCCGGTACTGGATATCCCCCTCCGCCAGCAGATCCAACTCCTCCTCGGAGAAATCCAGATCCGCTTCCACGAAGACACGCAGTTCGGTCAGGGCCGCGAGGATGTGCTCCACCCGGCGGGAAAACCCCCCTTCCAGTGACCGCCGAGCACTGCGCACCGCGGCAGCGGAACCCGCATCGATGAGATCGGCCACGGCCTCGGCCTGGGCCAGGTCCATGCGGTCATTCAGGAAAGCACGCTCGGTGAATTCCCCGGCCCGGGCCATACGGCAGCCCATCTCCAGACAGGTCCCCAGCAACAGGTCCATGACTACCGGGCCGCCATGGCCCTGCAGTTCCAGGACATCCTCGCCGGTATAGGAGTGGGGGCCGGGAAAGAACAGGGCGATGCCGTCGTCGATCACCTGACCCCGGGTGTCCAGGAAGGGGCCGTAAACCGCCTGTCTCGAGGCTGGCAGTCTACCCAGGCACCGGCGGGCCACGGCGGCGGCATCCGGGCCGGAGACGCGCACGATGCCCACACCGCCCCGTCCGGGGGCGGTGGCAATGGCGGCGATGGTATCGAGGCTGCAGTACATGACGGTAATCCCCACGAAAAATAGCCCGGTGGAGAAAACCGGCGGCCCTGAAGCGACACCATCACGGGGTGTCCTCGGGACCGTCGATCATCTCCAGCCGGGCTACAGGTGGCCGGGATGGCAAGCAGGAAGTGGTTTTACTTCTTGCCGCCGCCCTTGCCGTTGGCCGCCTTTTCGATCTGACGTGTGATGTAGTACTGCTGGGCAATGGACAGCAGGTTGTTGACCAGCCAGTACAGCACCAGACCCGCCGGGAAGAAGGCGAAGAACACGGTGAAGACGATGGGCAGGGCCATCATGATCTTCTGCTGCACCGGGTCCATGGGAGCCGGATTCAGCTTGTACTGGGCGATCATGCTGGCACCCATGAGCAGCGGCAGCACGAAGAAGGGATCACGGATGGACAGATCCTGAATCCAGAAGATCCAAGGGGCCTGACGCAGCTCCACGCTCTCCAGCAGCACCCAGTACAGGGCGATGAAGACGGGAATCTGGATCAGGATGGGCAGACAGCCGCCCAGCGGATTGATCTTCTCCTTCTTGTAGAGCTCCATCAGCGCCTGGTTCATGCGCTGCTTGTCATCGCCGAAGCGCTCCTTGAGGGCTACCATCTTCGGCTGGACTGCACGCATCTTGGCCATGGAGCGGTAGCTGGTTTCGGACAGCTTGTAGAACACCAGCTTGATCATCAGGGTGAGGATGATGATGGCCCAACCCCAGTTACCCACGAAGTCATGAATTACCCGCAGCAGCCAGAACAGGGGTTTGGCCAACACGGTGAAGATGCCGTAGTCCACCGTCAGCTCCAGACCATTGGCAATCTCGGACAGGGGCTGTTGTGCCTTGGGGCCGATCCAGATGCGGGACTGCAGCTCGTCGGCGGCACCCGGAGCGATGCTGACGGGTTCGGAGCGCAGACCGATGATGTACTGGGGGCGCTCCGGTGTACCGATGGCACGGCTGTATAGCAGGTTCACCTCGTCTGCATGGGGTACCCAGGCAGTGAGGAAGTAATGCTGGATGACGGAGATCCAGCCCGCGGAGATATTCCGATCCTGGACGTTTCTGCCCAGGTCTTCCAGGGATTCCTTGATGTACTTGCCGTCATAGAGGGCGGCACCAGTGAAGGTGTACAGGAACCAGGACTCACGGTCGGGGGTGGGGCCATGACGCAGCTGCCGGTACTGACGCCCGGTCCAGGTGGCGTCACTGTTGTTTTCTACCTGATGACCGATATCCACCAGGAAGTCACCACGACGGAAGGTATAGGTCTTGGTGACGCGAATGCCGTCCTCGCTTTCCCAGGTCAGGGGGACCACGAGTTCATCCTGCCAGTCCTCCATGCGGTATTCGGTGCGCTCGGCCCGGAATACAGCATGGTGCGAAGGGGCACGGTCGGCGTGCTCGATGCCGGGCACGCGGTCGTGGATCAGGCCGGACTGGGCCACATAGTCGCGCAGGCGCTCATCCAGAATGCGAACCGGGTTGTCCGGCTGTTTCAGGCTCACCGGGTAGGTGAGCAGATCGGCGCGCACCAGATCACCACCGCGGGTATCGATGATCACGTCCAGCGTATCGGTGACCACGCGGATACGCTGGCGATCAGCGGCCGACACCGGGTCCATACCCACGGGAGCATCCATGGCCTCGGAAGTGGGGGCGTCGGGGACGTCGTCGCGGAATTCCTGCCCATTGAGGGTGGCTTCGGCGCGCTGGGGATCAAACTGGGGCTGGGGACCATAGTCCACACGCCAAGCCTGCCAGATCAGGAACAGCAGGAAAACCAGTGACAGGTACAGGATCGGTCGGAGATTATCCATGATTTCGCGGCTGCTTGTGATGGCCTGGGGCGGGGTCCGGTACAGGATCGTACCCGCCTTCGCAGAAGGGATGACAACGCGCCAGTCGCCGGACGGTGAGCCACAGGCCCCGCAGGGCGCCATGTCTCTCGATGGCCTCCATTCCGTAACAGGAACAGGAGGGGGTGAATCGGCAATGCTGCCCGATGAAAGGGCTCAGGGTATAGCGGTAGATCTGGATCAGGAAGATAAGGACTTTTCGCATTGGCTACTCATCCGTTTCCAGAGTCTTTCCAGGGCCTGATGCAGATCGGCGTTGTTGAAGCGCTGTGCGCCCGGTTTGCACATGATGACCATGTCCATGGGTGCCATGTCGGACCGATGCCGACGAAACGACTCCCGAATCAGGCGCTTGATTCGATTGCGCTGGGTGGCTTGGCGGACATTCTTCTTCGCCACGGCCATCCCCAGGCGCGGTCCTGCCGTCGGGTTCAGTGCCCAGAGCCCGGTGAAGGGCGGCTGGGACACCCGATGTGCATCCTTGAAGACCTGTTGGTAATCGCTCGCCTGTACCAATCGAACGTGGCGAGGAAACCCCTGGTCATTCAGCCCGATCTGAGGATCAGGGGCAGAGACGGGCGCGGCCCCGGGCGCGGCGAGCGGCCAGCACCTTGCGGCCACCACGGGTAGCCATGCGGGCACGGAAGCCGTGGGTGCGCTTGCGGTGCAGGTTACTGGGCTGGAATGTTCTTTTCATGACGGCTGACCGTGGCTGAGTTCTATTTTACGGGCGATAGAGAGCGCCCAATCTAAGGCGCGTAAAAGTACCTGCGATTGACATGGGTGTCAATCGATGTTGGTCAAGGCCTGGGGACAAGGATGTGGAAAAAGGTGTGGATAAGTCTGCGGACCAGCGGGTAGACTTACCCATCCCTCAACCCCTACCACTGGAGATACCCTTGGTTGGCAACTCCTTGTGGCAGCAATGCGTGTCGCGTCTGGAGAGTGAACTCTCCGAACAGCAACTCAATACCTGGATTCGTCCGCTGCATGCAGTGGAGGATCAGGGCGTATTACGGCTGCTCGCTCCCAATCGATTCGTGCTGGACTGGGTCAAGGACCATTTTTTCCAGCGTATAGACCAGGTCGTCAACGAGGTCCTGGGCAATGATTCCATGCGTGTGTTGCTGGAAGTGGGCAGCAGCCGGCCGCCCGGACCCGCGCGCCCCGCCCCGCCGGTTGCAGTACCCGCAGCACCGCCGCCGGCGGCGAATGCGGCTCAGGCACGCGGTCCGGCGCCCGCGCCGGCCGCCAGTTCACCCCAGTTCACCAATAACCTGAATCCCAACTTCACCTTCGAAAACTTCGTCGAGGGGAAGTCGAACCAGCTTGCTCGTGCCGCCAGCCTGCAGGTGGCCGCCAATGTAGGCAAGGCCTACAACCCCCTATTCCTCTATGGCAGCACCGGCCTGGGCAAGACTCACCTGATGCATGCCATCGGCAACACCATCCTCAAGGAGCGCCCGGACGCCAAGGTGGTGTACCTGCATTCGGAGCGTTTCGTGGCCGACATGATCAAGGCGCTGCAGCACAACTCCATCGACGAGTTCAAGCGTTACTACCGGTCTGTGGACGCATTGTTGATTGATGACATCCAGTTCTTTGCGGGCAAGGAGCGTTCCCAGGAGGAGTTTTTCCACACCTTTAATGCCTTGCTGGAAAGCCAGCAGCAGGTGATCCTGACCTGTGATCGCTACCCCAAGGAAGTGGATGGCCTGGAAGACCGGCTGAAGTCGCGCTTCGGTTGGGGTCTGACCGTGGCCATCGAGCCCGCGGAGCTGGAAACCCGGGTGGCCATCCTCAAGCGCAAGGCGGAAGAGGCCGGCGTCGATCTACCCAGCGAAGTGGCCTTTTTCGTCGCCAAGCGCATCCGCTCCAACATCCGGGAACTGGAGGGTGCACTGCGCCGGGTGATGGCCAACGCTCATTTCACCGGCCGTCCCATCACCCTGGAGTTTGCCAAGGAAGCGCTTCATGATCTTTTGGCCCTGCAGGACAAGCTGGTCACCATCGACAACATCCAAAAGACGGTGGCGGAGTATTACAAGATCCGCGTCTCCGATCTGCTGTCCACCCGCCGCAGCCGCTCCATCACCCGCCCGCGTCAAGTGGCGATGGCCCTGGCCAAGGAGCTGACCAATCACAGCCTGCCGGAGATCGGCAAGGCCTTCGGAGGGCGGGATCACACCACGGTGCTGCATGCCTGCCGGAAGGTGGTGGAACTGCGTGAATCCGACGCGCGGATCAATGAGGATTTCATCAACTTGCTCCGGACCTTGACCACCTAAAGCCCCGGGTGTGCGGGGGCAGGCCCAACCCTGTGGATAAGATGTGCACCCGCGCTGGAGAACAGGGCCTCACAGGCTTATCCACACTCTCTCCACACCCGTCACAGTCGGTTATGCGGTGGTGACTTCACAGCATTTTTTGTAACTAAATATCTGAAAATTATAGGTATTTAAAAAGTTATCCAAAGCCTGTGCGGTTGCTTGTTACTATCATTAATAAAAGATTCTTTAAATACTAGTTAAAGACGGATGGTCCCAGATGAAACTGAGTATCCAACGGGAAGTGCTGCTTAAACCACTGCAGCAGGTAATCGGGGCTGTGGAAAAACGCCACACCATGCAGATCCTGGGTAACGTGCTGCTTCGGTGTGATGGTACTCACCTGAAAATGACCGCAACGGACCTGGAAGTGGAATTGGTTGCGGAGATGGAGTTCCCCTCTGAAGAGATCGGTGAAGTCACGCTCCCTGCTCGCAAGCTCCTTGATATCTGTCGTGCCCTGCCCGACGAGGCCGAAATCCGGATTCAAGTCAGCGCAGAACGATGTGTGCTCTCATCAGGGCGATCACGCTTCGTACTCACCACCCTGCCGGCAGGCGACTTCCCCAATCTGGATGAGATCGAAAGCCGGATCGAGTTTTCTCTCACGGAAAGAGAGCTTCTGACGTTGATCGGACGCACATCCTTTGCCATGGCCAACCAGGATGCCCGGTACTACCTCAATGGCCTTATGCTGGAGGTGGAAAAAGGAACGATTCGCACGGTTGCCACGGATGGTCATCGTCTGTCGCTGTGCGCCCTTAAATCCATTGTGGAAACGGAAGAAGCTCAGCAGGTCATCATTCCTCGAAAGGGTGTGCTGGAGCTTTCCCGCCTGTTGGAGCACAGCGATGATCCGGTCCGGGTTCAGATTGCAGCCAATCACTTGAGGGTGCGTGTGACCGGTCTTTGTTTCACCACTAAATTGATTGATGGGCGTTTCCCCGACTACAAGCGAGTCATTCCCCGTGACGGCGAACAGGTGCTGAAGGTGGATCGTGAACTCCTGCGCCAGGCGCTGGGGCGTACTGCGATCCTGTCCAATGAAAAGTATCGGGGTGTTCGCATCGAACTGTCTCCGAATACCATAAAGATCCAGTCCCACAATCCGGAACAGGAAGAGGCGGAGGAAGAACTGGAAGTGGAATACAGTGGTGAGCCGTTGGAGATCGGATTCAATGTCACTTACCTCATGGACGTGGTTGCCAATCTGCAGGGGGAAATCCTCGAAGCCACTTTCAAGGATTCCGGTTCTTCCGTGCTGATCCGGGATCTGGGCTTTCCTGATGCCCTCTATGTGGTCATGCCCATGCGGCTGTAATTTCCGTTACCCTCTTCCGGGGGCCTGGTCATCCAGGCCCCTCCCTCGTTTTTTCCCCATCGGTGCCCCTCGCCTCTCATGGGTCTGACACGACTCGATATCTTCAATCTCCGGCCTTTTGAAAAATCCCGGCTGGAGCCCTGTGCCGGACTGAATCTTGTGGTGGGCGAAAATGCTTCGGGCAAGACGAGCCTGTTGGAAGCGGTTCATGTGCTGGCCACCGGCCGTTCCTTCAGAACGCAGCGGATTGAACCCGTCATTCGCAAGGGGGCGCGTGATCTGATGGTGACGGGGCGCCTACGACTTGACGGGCGGCAGGTTTCGCTGGGCATTCGCAAGGGCGGTGGCAAGACGCTGGCAAGGATCAACGGTAAATCCGTGCGCAGTCAGTCCGAACTGGCCCAGGCCCTGCCCCTTCAGGTCATTCATCCGGATAGTCATGAGTTGCTGTCCGGAAGCCCTACTGAACGACGCGGTTTTCTGGACTGGGGTATCTTTTACCAGTCGCCCGAAGCCATGGGCCATTGGCAGAACTATCGTCGGGCACTGATCCAGCGCAATGAGGCCCTGCGTCGCGGTCTGAATGATAAAGCCCTGGATGTATGGGAAGCGTTGCTTGCCCAGTCAGGCGAAGCCATGGATCGCGCCCGGTTGTCCTATCTCGATACGCTGCTGCGCCATGTCCGTGATCTGGAAGCACTGTTGCCTGGGAATGAAGGGGTGGATCTTGTCTATCGTCGCGGCTGGCGTGAAGGGGTGGATCTCAGGACCCTGCTGCAGACAGCTCGCCCGCGGGAGCGAGAGATGGGCTATACCCTATCCGGTCCTCATCGGGCTGACGTGGTGTTCCGTTGCGGAGATGTACTTCTGGCTGAAGGTGCGTCCAGAGGGCAGCAAAAGTCGGCCGTGCTGCTTTTGCGCCTGGCTCAGGTGGCTGCTTTCAGGGGGGTTACCGGGCGTTCCGCGGTGGTGATGGTGGATGACCTGCCTTCAGAGTTGGACGAATCCCACCGTGCTGCCGTGCTTGCATTGCTCCAGGGACTGGATTGCCAGGTTTTTGTCACTGCCATCGATGCTCGGCAGATCGATGCCCGTGCCTGGTCGAGTTTAAGGATGTTCCACGTGGAACAGGGTCGACTGCGGGACTTGAACTGAATGTTCCACGTGGAACATTCAAGGCGTCCGACAAGAAAAGATGTTCCACGTGGAACATCCGTCCTGCGCCGGTGTTGGGAATTGCTTTTCAAACATTCCGGGTGTTCTGACAACAAGGGAAATACTGGAGTGACGGAAAGGGAATGCCGGAGTGACGGAAAGGGGACAGGGCTTCCTTATGCTGGTATCTGTTGGAACAAGGCGGGACTCGGGCAGCAAGTGATATAATGCCTCTCTTTTCGATGTTAGGCAGGCACCGCATGACCGATCAGACGCCCCCGACCTACGACTCCTCCAATATCAAGGTCCTCAAAGGCCTGGATGCTGTCCGCAAACGGCCGGGCATGTACATCGGTGACACCGATGACGGTACAGGGCTGCATCACATGGTCTTCGAGGTGGTGGACAACGCCATCGATGAAACCCTGGCCGGTTACTGCAAGGAGATCAATGTCACCATCCACAGTGATGGTTCGGTCAGTGTCAGCGACGACGGCCGAGGTATCCCGGTGGACATCCACCCCGAGGAAGGTCGGTCCGCTGCTGAAGTCATCATGACCGTGCTGCATGCGGGGGGGAAGTTTGACGACAACTCCTACAAGGTGTCCGGCGGGTTACACGGGGTGGGCGTCTCCGTGGTGAATGCCCTTTCCGAATGGCTGGAGATGACCATCTACCGCGAGGGCAAGACCCATCGGCAGACCTATCATCTGGGGGTGCCTGACGCCCCCCTGAAGGCAGTCAGTGAGACTCAGCGCACCGGGACCACGATCCATTTCAAGCCCAGCCCCGAGATCTTCACCGATACTGAATACCATTACGACATCCTTTCCCGCCGCTTGCGGGAGCTCTCATTCCTGAACTCCGGTGTCCGCATTCACCTCCAGGATGAGCGGGATAGCGGCAAGCGGGATGTCTTTGAGTACCAGGGGGGGATCCGCGCCTTCGTGGAGCACCTCAATCGAAACAAGACACCGCTGCATCCCACCGTAATCTACCTGAACGCGGAAAAGGACGGGATTGTCGTGGAGATTGCCCTGCAATGGAACGACTCCTACCAGGAAAACATCTTCTGTTTCACGAACAACATTCCACAGCGGGACGGTGGTACGCATCTGGCCGGTTTCCGCTCCGCCCTCACCCGCACGCTGAATCAGTACATGGAGGCCGAGGGCGTACTCAAGCGACAAAAGGTCAGTACCAGCGGTGATGATGCCCGTGAAGGTCTGACCGCCGTCCTGTCGGTGAAAGTCCCTGATCCCAAGTTTTCCTCCCAGACCAAGGACAAGCTGGTGTCTTCCGAGGTGAAGCCGGTGGTGGAGTCGGTGATGAGCGACACCCTGCAGGCCTTCCTGCTGGAAAACCCGGGCGAATCCAGGACAATCACCGGCAAGATCATCGACGCCGCCCGTGCCCGCGAAGCGGCCCGCAAGGCGCGTGAGATGACCCGTCGCAAGGGGGCGCTGGATGTGGCCGGACTACCCGGAAAGCTGGCGGACTGTCAGGAGAAGGACCCTGCCCTTTCCGAACTGTTCATCGTGGAGGGTGACTCGGCAGGTGGCTCGGCCAAGCAGGGGCGGGACCGGCGCACCCAGGCAGTACTGCCCCTCAAGGGCAAGATCCTGAACGTGGAGAAGGCCCGCTTCGACAAGATGCTCTCCTCCGCCGAGGTGGGCACCCTGATCACGGCCCTGGGGTGTGGGATCGGCAAGGATGAATTCAATCCCGACAAGCTGCGTTATCACCGCATCATCATCATGACCGACGCGGACGTGGACGGCTCCCATATCCGTACCCTGCTGCTGACCTTCTTCTATCGTCAAATGCATGAACTGGTATCCAGGGGGCACATCTACATCGCACAGCCGCCCCTGTACAAGGTCAAGCGCGGCAAGCAGGAGAGTTACGTCAAGGACGAACTGGAAATGAGCAATCTGTTACTCAGCTTGGCTCTGGATGACGCCAAGTTGCTGGTTAATCCCGAGGCGCCGCCGGTCAGTGGTCAGGCCCTGGAGGAACTTGCACGCCGCTACAACAGCGTGATGGCTGCAGTGGGACGTCTGGGACGTCGCTATGACCGGCAGCTGCTGGAACGCATGGTATTTGCCACGCCACTGAATGAGGGCGATCGACATGATCAGGGCAGGCTGGAAGCCTGGTTCAGTCGTTTGCTGGAAGGGCTGCAAAGTGATGCCGCCGGTGCCACCCGCTACGAGATGATCATCCTTACAGACGAGCGGGGGGGGTATCAGGCCCGGGTGACTCGATTGATGCATGGGGCGCGAACGGATGAGACCTACGGCGCCGACTTTTTCGAGTCCGCTGAATTCAGACTCATACGCGAGCTGGCCGAGCGTCTGGATGGACTGCTGGATATGGGGGCCTATATCCAGCGGGGCGAACGGCGTCAGCCGGTCAGCAATTTCCGCGAGGTCATGAACTGGCTGCTGACCGAAGCACGGCGTGGACTGTCCATTCAGCGCTACAAGGGGCTGGGTGAGATGAATCCCGAGCAGCTTTGGGATACCACACTGAACTCGGAAACCCGGCGCCTGCTACAGGTGCAGGTGGAAGATGCGGTGCGGGCCGACGAAGTCTTCACCACGCTGATGGGCGATCATGTGGAGCCGCGACGGGAATTCATCGAGGCCAATGCGCTGACGGTATCCAATCTGGACATCTGACCCGATGAAGGCGGTGGACCGATGGCGCGGTTCACTGCCCCAAAGGGCATACTTTGCGGGCTGAATGGGGCAGAATATCCCCATCTAAAGTCTCCATAGACCACGAGGCGAGGACCATGGATATCGGCGGCTATGTCATGCTTGGCATCTTCATCCTGATCGCCCTCTACGCGGTGATCATCTACAACAACCTGGTCAGTCTCAAGCATGGGGTGTCCAAGGCCTGGTCCAACATTGATATTCTGCTCAAGCAGCGTTTCGATGAGTTGCCCAAACTGGTGGAAGTCTGTCGGCAATACATGTCCTACGAACAGGACACCCTGGAAAAGGTCATGCGTGCCCGCACCCAGGTGGCTGCCGCACAGCAGAACCAGGACATGAAATCTTTGGGACAAGCAGAGGATGTGCTCAGGGTGGGCCTGGGCAATCTCTTCGCCGTGGCCGAGGCCTATCCGGAACTCAAGGCGGACCAGACCTTCCGCCACCTGCAGTCACGGATCACCGGCCTGGAAAATGCCATTGCCGATCGCCGCGAGTACTACAACGAATGCGTCAACCGGAACAATGTCCGCATTGAGCAATTTCCGGATGTGGTCGTTGCGCATCTATTCCGTTTTGCCCCCTTCGACCTGCTGGAGTTTTCCCGACGGGAACTGCAGGATGTGGATGTCCGCGCCCTTTTCAGCTAGGTATTGAGCCACGATGCAGGAGGGCATGGCCGCCTCGGTTCGGTCCATGGATGCCGGGGAGTACGCCTTCCTCGTTGCCGTTCTGGCGCTGCTCCTGATGGCTGCGCTCTGGGGGTTTTTGCGCGGCAACTACCGCAAGCGCCTCATTGCGGATACCCCGACTTCCCGTGTCCGTTCCGCTGCCCAGGGCTATCTGGAGTTGGTGGGCCAGGCCCGATGGATGCCGGGGCCGCCCATCATCGCCCCCCTCACGGGCACTCACTGCGCATGGTATTTCTATCAGATAGAGCGACGCGATAGCTCTGGTCGTAATCAGCGCTGGAGTCGTGTCGAGCAGGGCCGCAGTGACAACCTGTTTTTGCTGCAGGATGACACGGGAGAGTGCCTGATCGATCCAGAGGGCGCCCAGGTGGTCTGCGTGCATCGGGATATCTGGCATGGCAGCGCCCCCAGACCTCTGACCGGACCCAGGGGCGGCGGGGCCTTTCTGGGAATGGGGCGGTATCGCTATACGGAGCGCCGCCTGCACCTGGATGAGGATCTCTATGCCATCGGTTATTTCCGCACCCAGGGGAGCGGCGATGACAGCCCGCTGAACCTGGAGGTGGCGGAGATTCTGGGGCGCTGGAAAAAGGACGCGTCCATCATGAAGCGCTTCGACACCAACCAGGATGGCGAGATCGATATGGACGAATGGGAGCGTGCCCGGCAGGCAGCGATCCAGAAGGCCCTGCTGCGTCGCGCCGAACGGGCCGATGCCCCTGCGGTCCATATCATGAGCCGGGGTCCCGATCGCCGCCGGCCTTACATCCTCTCCGCCATCTCCGAGGACCGCCTGGTGCGACGCTATCGCCGGCTTGCCCGGTTCAGCGGTCTCTCGTTTCTGATGGCGGCGGGTGCTTTGGCATGGGTGGTGCTGGCCCGTATTGCCCCATAGCCGTTCTCGACGCTTCCAGGTTGGGGAGCTTGAACAGGCTTGTGATACATTACCCACATGTAACGGTCGGACATCTGCAGGGCCACCTTGCCTTCACCTGGGCCTTGATGTTCAAAACTCAACCCGACGCTGGAATCGCTGATGAACAACCCCTTACTCCAGATGCAGGGACTGCCCCCCTTCGGGGAGATTCGCCCGGAACACGTGGAGCCCGCCGTGGATCAAGTGCTGGCGGACAACCGGGCCGCGATCCAGGCCCTGCTGGATCAGCCCGGCCCCTTCACCTGGGAGACCCTGGTCCATCCCCTTTCCCTGCTGGAAGACTGCCTCAACCGGATCTGGTCGCCGGTTCGGCACATGAACTCCGTGGTCAACACCGATGAACTGCGTCAAGCCTACAATGCCTGTCTGCCCAAGCTGTCCGACTATGCCACGGAAATCGGGCAGAACCTGGCCTTGTTCCAGGCCTTTCGCAGTATTGCCGATGGCCCTGGATTCGCCGAACTGGCCCCCGCCCAGCAGCGCGTGATCCGCAATGCCCTGCGTGATTTTCATCTTTCCGGGGTCGATTTGCCCGAGGACAAGAAGGCCCGTTACAAGGCCATTGCCCAGGAACTGTCCCAGCTCACCTCCCGCTTCGAGGAAAACGTCCTTGATGTCACCCAGGCCTGGAAACGGATCATTCCCGATGGTGAAGGCCTCAAGGGACTGCCGGAATCCGCCCGGGAGATGCTGCGGCAGAATGCTCGGCAGCACAAGGAAGAAGGCTATCTGATCAACCTGGAATTCCCGTCCTACTACGCGGTCATGACCTACGCCGATGATCGTGACCTGCGCCGGGAGGTCTATGCGGCCTATGTCACCCGGGCCTCCGACCAGGGACCTCATGACCGTCGCTTTGACAATTCCCAAGTGATGGAACAGATCCTGGCCCTGCGTCATGAGCAGGCCCGGTTGCTGGGATATCCCAGCTATGCCCACCTGTCCCTGGCCACCAAGATGGCCGAATCCCCGGAGCAGGTGGTGGGGTTCCTGACCGAAATGGCGGAACGGGCCTGCCCCGCCGCCCGCAAGGAACTGGAGACCCTGCAGGCTTTCGCCCGCGAACACCTGGGGCTTGAGGATCTGCAGGCCTGGGACCTGGCCTATACCTCGGAAAAGCTGCGCAAGCATGCCTACGATCTCTCCCAGGAGGATCTCAAGCCCTACTTCCCGGTGGACCGGGTGTTGCAGGGGCTGTTCCAACTGGTGGAGCGTCTGTATCAGGTAGGCATCCACCCGGTAACCGATGCCCCGGTCTGGCACGAGGACGTCCGCTTCTACGAAATCCAGGACCCGGACGGCACCCCCCGGGCTCGGTTCTATCTGGATCTCTATGCCCGTGCCCGCAAACGGGGCGGCGCCTGGATGGATGAGTGCTTGAATCGCCTCAGGGACGGAGAGCGCCTGCAGCTCCCCGTGGCCTACATGACCTGCAATTCCACGCCGCCGGTGGGTGGCAAGCCCGCCCTCTTCACCCATGATGAGGTGCTGACCCTGTTCCACGAGTTCGGTCATGGGCTGCATCACATGCTGACTCGGGTGGACTATCCGGATGTGGCGGGCATCAACGGTGTGGAATGGGATGCGGTGGAACTGCCCAGCCAGTTCATGGAGAACTGGTGCTGGGAGCGGGAGGCCCTGGACCTGATCGCCGGTCACCATGAAACCGGCGAGCGGCTTCCCGACGACCTGTTCGACAAGCTGCAGGCCACCCGTCATTTCCAGGCGGCCATGCAAATGGTGCGGCAGTTGGAGTTTTCCTTGTTCGATATGCGTCTTCATGGCGAATACGACCCGGCGCAGGGCGGGCGCATCCAGGATATCCTGGATGCGGTGCGCAGCCAGGTGGCGGTGCTGGTTCCGCCTGCATTCAATCGTTTCCAGCACAGCTTCTCCCATGTCTTTGCCGGCGGGTATGCCGCCGGGTATTACAGCTACAAGTGGGCCGAAGTGCTGTCGGCCGATGCCTTTGCCCGATTCGAGGAGGAAGGCCTGTTCAACCCGGAGGTGGGCTGCGCTTTTCTGCATGAGATCCTGGAACAGGGCGGCGCCCGCCCTGCCCTGGAGCTGTTCAGGGCCTTCCGCGGCCGTGATCCGCAGATCGAGGCCTTGCTGCGGCATTCAGGGTTGGTGGACGCGGCGGCATGAAGATCGCCACCTGGAACGTCAATTCACTGAAGGTGCGCCTGCCCCATGTGCTGGACTGGTTGGCAGGGCAGCAGCCGGACGTGCTGGCGCTGCAGGAAACCAAGACGGTGGATGAGGCCTTCCCACTGGAGGCGCTGCGGGCGGCGGGATATCACTGCCTGTATGCAGGGCAGAAAACCTATAACGGGGTGGCCCTGTTGACCCGTGTACCGGGAGAGGATCCGGTGACCGATCCGCCGGGGGTGGACGATCCGGAGCGACGCATCCTGGCCGCGACGGTGAGCGGGGTCCGGGTGATTAACCTGTATGTGGTGAATGGTTCGGAGGTGGGCTCGGACAAATACGCCCGCAAGCTGGACTGGCTGGCCCGGGTGACGGATTTCGTAAAGTTGGAACTGGCCCGTCATGATCAGGTAGTGGTGTTGGGGGATTTCAACATCGCCCCGGAGGATCGGGACGTCCATGATCCTGCGGCCTGGCATGAACGGATTTTGTGTTCAACCCCTGAGCGGGCGGCCCTGAGGACGATGCTGGATCTGGGGCTTGAGGATGTCTTCCGCCGGTTCGAGCAGCCTGAGGCGGCATTTAGCTGGTGGGATTACCGGGCGGCGGGGTTCCGGCGTAACCGGGGACTGCGGATCGATCTGATCCTGGCCAGCCCGGCGCTGGCGGAGCGGTGTCTGAGCTCTGAGATCGATCCGGAGCCCCGCCGTCTGGAGCGTCCGTCGGATCATGCCCCGGTACTGGCCTGTTTTGATCTGTGATTTAATGTCCGGACTTCAGTGATCCAATACGGGCCTGTCAGGGATGTTCTGAATCGGTCATTCGCGCATATGTATCACCACTCCCGCGTTAGGTCATTCCTGAGTTTCAGTAGGTCATTCCCGCGGAAGCGGGAATCCAGTCGCAGACTGAAAATCCTGGGCTCCCGCTTTCGCGGGAGTGACGATGGGGTGCTCTCGTGGGAGTGACGCCGGGGTGCTTTCGTGGGAGTGATGGCGAGGGGCTTTTTCAGAACTTCCTTTACTGGGTACCGTGCCATCCGTGAATGTATGGGAAATCTATGAAATATCGCGACCTGCGTGACTTCATCTCCGGCCTGGAGGCCCAGGGAGAACTCAAGCGTATCCGGATCCCGGTGGACCCGAATCTGGAGATGACCGAGATCTGCGACCGTACCCTGCGGGCCGGTGGCCCTGCCCTGCTGTTTGAGCGTCCCACCGGGTATGACATGCCGGTACTTGGCAATCTCTTCGGCACCCCGCGGCGAGTGGCCATGGGCATGGGGGAGGACTCGGTGGAGGCCTTGCGGGAGGTGGGCAAGCTGCTGGCCTTCCTCAAGGAGCCGGACCCGCCCAAGGGGCTGAAGGAGGCCTGGAAGACCCTGCCTATCTTCAAGAAGGTGCTGGACATGGCGCCCAAGAAGGTGCGGGGCGGTGAATGTCAGGCGGTGATTCTGGAAGGCGATGATGTGGACCTGAGCAGTCTGCCGGTGCAGACCTGCTGGCCCGGAGACGCCGGACCCCTGATCACCTGGGGGCTGGTGGTGACCAAGGGACCACGGCGGGAACGCCAGAACATGGGCATCTATCGCCAGCAGGTGATCGGACGCAATCGGGTGATCATGCGCTGGCTCTCCCATCGGGGCGGTGCCCTGGATTTTCGTGACTGGCAGATCGATCATCGCGGTGAGCCCTTCCCCGTTGCCGTGGTCCTGGGCTGCGATCCGGCCACCATCCTGGGCGCGGTGACCCCGGTGCCCGATACCCTGTCGGAGCACGCCTTTGCCGGGCTGCTGCGTGGGGATCGCACCGAACTGACCCGTTGCATCGGGAATGAATTGTTGGTGCCGGCCACCGCCGAGATCATCCTGGAAGGCGTGATTCATCCCGACGACATGGCGCCGGAGGGGCCGTTCGGAGACCACACCGGGTATTACAACGAGGTGGACGACTTCCCGGTGTTCACCGTGGAGCGCATCACCCACCGCAAGAACCCCATCTATCACAGCACCTATACCGGACGACCGCCGGATGAACCGGCCATCCTGGGGGTGGCCCTGAACGAGGTATTCGTGCCCATCCTGCAGAAACAGTTTCCGGAGATCATGGATTTCTATCTGCCGCCGGAGGGCTGTTCCTACCGCCTGGCCGTGGTGAGCATCCGCAAACAGTATGCCGGGCACGCCAAGCGGGTGATGCTGGGGGTGTGGTCCTTCCTGCGCCAGTTCATGTATACCAAGTTCGTTATCGTGGTGGATGATGACATCAATGTCCGGGACTGGAAGGATGTGATCTGGGCCATGACCACACGCATGGACCCGGGCCGGGATACGGTCACCATCGACAATACCCCGATCGATTATCTGGATTTTGCCTCCCCGGTATCGGGGTTGGGTTCCAAGATGGGCTTTGACGCCACCAACAAGTGGCCGGGAGAGACGACCCGGGAATGGGGTACCCCCATGGTCATGAGTGAGGCGGTGAAACAGCGGGTGGATGAAATATGGAAGGATCTGGGCCTGGACGGCGAATGATCCCGGCCACGACCATCAAGTCCACGCAGTCAATGCCGATATTGTGATAACTCAATATGCTATTTTTGCATGGCACGATGCTTGAGGGGACTGCAAAAGGATGGACCGATCCATATTGATCCGCCTGTCATGGGGCGTGGCTGTCTGCGGGGGGGCGGTTCTATCCGCCCTGTTGGCGCACTGGTTACTGGGTCCCGGCATGCTGTCCGCCGTGCTCGGTGCCGTGGTGGCCGTGTCATTCACCTTCCTGCTACTGGAGCGCCTCTGGTTTGCACCTCGCGAGCGTGACCTGCAGGCCCTGTACGGGCAGCTACGGGGGGGGCCCCTGCCCGATGGGGTGGACCCCCGGATCGAGGCCGTATCCAGACAGCTGATCCGTTATCGGAGCTTGACCGACAAACTGGCGGAAACCGGCTCACTCATCGCCGTGTCGGCGGCCGAAGTGGCGTTTTCCTGTACCGCCCTCAAGCAGCGTGTCCATGCTCAGGTCACCAGCGTCAACGGCATTGCCGACTCTTCCGCCCGGATTTCAGCCACGGTGCAGGCTGCGGCGCAAAGCTCCGGTGAGGCGGTGCAAAGCTCCCGTCGGACCAATCAGGCCAGCCATGAAGGACATGACTGTGTCGCCGATGCCCTCAACCACATGGAGCAGATGAAGCAGCGGATGCAGCAGGCCTCCATGCTCATGACGAGTCTTGAGAGCCGGGCCGGGGAGATTCAGCGCATCACCGAGGTCATCACAGGCATTGCCGAGCAGACCAACCTGCTGGCCTTGAACGCCGCCATCGAGGCGGCCCGGGCCGGGGAGCAGGGGCGCGGGTTTGCCGTGGTGGGGGGCGCGGGGCGCGGGGGGGGCCCCCCGGCCGCCGGCGCCCCCCCCCCAAAA